>DATLQY010000486.1:0-3756 GCA_035534975.1 Pirellulales bacterium | reverse complement strand
TCCCTCCACCGAGGTCCCGAACTGAGCGATCTGTCGGTGAAGTTTCAGCAGATCCGCTCCCGAACGCCGAGAGCCCGGCAGGCGCAGGGTTCGCGGATCGACGTCGAAGAACACCCGCGGGTTCATAGTCTTCAGTGTACTCGGGTGCCCTGCGCGCGGCAAGCAACGACCCGCGAAGGCGGTGTCCTGATTTGTGGTGCAGGCGTTGCCATAAATGATGTGGTATTCGATTCCCGCTTTTGCAACCGATCCAAGCCGTCGTTGTTGACAAGGCAATGCTGGGCTAGACTGACCTACGAATTCCTTACGAGAGAACTTCCTTGGCCGACAAGCGACAACGCAAGCGCACTCGCGGCACGGGCGCCGCCGCACCGGAAGACGACGGCGTTCGCCGCCGCCCAACGGAGCTCAAGGTCCGCCGCCGGCCATCGGAGAACGCCTGGGAATTGGTCCATCCGCGCGGCGTCTTGGAGCGGACCGACGACCTGGACGAAGTGCAAAAGATGCTTGACGCCGGCGAGTCCGACGTCGCCATCGACGAATTGCGTTGGTTGTTGAACGGATGCAGCGATTGCGTGTTGGCCCACAAGCTGCTGGGCGAATTAGCCGCGGCCGACGGCGATCTACGATTGGCGCGCGGGCACTTTGGCTACGCTTACGAAATCGGCATCTCGGCATTGCCGCCAGGTGGTTTGCCCGGCCCGCTCCCCTATCGCCTGCCGGCCAACAAGGCTTTCTTCGAGGCGGCCAAAGGTCTGGCATGGTGCTTGCACGAACTGAAGAAACCGAAAATGGCGCTCGACGTGCTCGCCGAGTTGCTGAAGCTCGACCCAAGCGATCCATTGAAGGCCAGGGAGTGGAGGGAGAAATGGAGGGAAGAGACGGTAGAGGGCAAAAGGCGGAAGGCCGACGAAGGAAGAGATGAGGGGAAGAGGGGAAGAGGGGAAGAGGGGAAGGGCGGCGAATGAACCTGCGACACGGAGCGTCGGAGGGAGAGAATGCCGAGTGGTCGCGCCCGTTTGCTTGCGGCTGCGCGAAGCTCGGCCCCGTTAGATCTACTGCCCGCCGCCGTCGGCCGTTTGGAGTTTCTTCGTCCCGGGCTCGAAGTACGGCATGGCCCCCGTGTACCGGATCGTGGTCCGCTTGCGGCCGGCCAGGGCCAACTCCGCGAACAGGCGCCGTGAAAGCGATTCGGCCAGCGCGCGCCGTGCTTCGCTCCAGGTTTTCTTGCCCGGCTTGACGTCCGTGCATTGAATGAGATGCACGCCAAATCGTGTGGTCACGGGTTCGCTGATCTCCCCTTGTTCAAGCGAGAAAGCGGCGCGGGAAAAGTCCTCCGACATGCGGTCGTGGCGAGGAATGAAACCCAAGTCGCCCCCTTGCCGACGGCTCGGGCCGGCGGAGTGCTTCGCGGCCGCATCGGCGAACGTCTGATGGCCCTCGACGATCTCAGAGCGCAGCTTGCCGGCGCGCTCGGCGACGGCGGCGTGCTTCGCGGGGTTCTCGACGCGCAGCAGGATGTGGCTCACGCGCAGCTCCGTTCCGTCGTACTCGCGACGGTGCGAGTCGAACTCGCGATGGAACGCTTTGTCAGTGAGCTCGTTCCCCAGATAGCGGTCCCAAATCACATCCCACACGAGTTGCCGCCGCAGCGCCGCTTCGGTCAGCCCCTCGTCGTCGAGAAACTCCTCGAACGAGCGACTTTGAGCCGCCAGCCGACGTTTCAGATCGGACACGAGCTCGTCGTTTTCCTCCTTGCTCACCGCGTACCCCTGCTCGGTCAACTGCCCCGCCGCCAGCCGCCGATCGATGACCAGTTCCAGGATCCGGGCCTGGAGCGCGGGCAAGGTCTCGGCATCGGCCTCGCGGCCGCTGGGCGTCTTGGCCACGGCATGCAGCACCTCGCCCGCCTCCACCGTCGCCTTGCCCATCGTGGCCACCACGGTCCCAGGCGCCGGCTCGGCCGCCCACGCCGACGCGGCCATGCAACCCATGAGAAAAACGAAGGTTCTCGTCAAGACTAGAATCACGGCAACTCCAGGTCCTTGAGCTCGTATTCAATGGGTACGCTGACGATCGCCGTGGCCGTGCGGTAGACGAGCGTGTGCCCCTTGGGCCCGTTGGGCAGGTCGAACAGGTAAACCACACTCACCTCGTTCTCCGCGTTGGCGGTGTTTGGGGTATGATAGCCGGCGTGCCCGATCCGCTCCTTGTCGGGATCCTCCATGTAGACCGGGTTGTTGGTCACCCAATCGCCGCGGTGCGATTCAAGCGCCCCTGAGGCCTTGTCGAACCGCACACGGACGCGGACTTCCCAGATCGCGCCGTTCTTGCGCATCTCGTCGACCGCCACGGTGACGCTCGCTTTGCGTTTTTCTTGCTTCTTGGCTTTTTCCAAATTCGCGAAACGGAACGTTTCCACGCGGCCGGGCATGACGGCCACCAGTTTTCCCTTGAGACTGGCGATGCGGTTGACGCTGCGCGCGGGCAACTGGAACTGGATCGGCAGCTCGACGTTCGTGGCGTCGGCCGATTCGGGAGCCACCTCGAGTTGGCTCACGCTCACCGAGGTCGCCAGCGGCTGGCCGTTTTCGTCGGTGGCGACGATCGCGTCGAACGGTTGCATGATCACGATCGGCTGCACGCGCGGCTCCCAAGCCGCTTCAAGCGTCAACTGCAACATTTGCCCCTCCGGATCGCGCAGGTCGCGGCGAGCGAAAAACTGCGTCGCCGCCACGCGGAACGAACCGACATAGGCCGAATGCCCCTGCCGGTCTAACTGCGACGACGCGCGCCCGATCAGCCCCAGTGCGCCCTCCTCGGTGCGGTACGGGTAAGTCGTCATTTGCGCCTGGTCGAGCACCTGGTCGAGCGCCGGCCAGAACGGAGTCTTGTCGAAGGCCAACTTGAAGGTCGGCTCGGCCGCCTTATCATCGTCGTCGTCGTTTTGAAACTCGCTGCGAGTGTCTTGAAGCTTGTTACCCGTCTGCTTCTCGAATTCCTCGATCACGCGCCCCAAGGGGACGTCATCGCCGGCCAACGTGATCGTGGTGCTCTCGACGGCGTTTTCCGCCTGCGTCCGTTCGAGCACGGAACGCACCTTGTCGAGACGCATGCGTACTTCGGCCGGCGTCTTGTCGGTCGTTTCCGGCAAGAGGTCGAGCGCCTTGACACCCAGCTCCAACAGCTTCTGTTGGGCCGCGTCGCGTCGCGCTTTTTCCGGCGCATCGAGCTCGCGGACCAGTTTTCGGACGAGAGGGGCCAGGTCGGAGTCGGCTTCGGCGGGCGAGCCGGCCTCGACCTTCGCCGGAGATTTGTCCCCGGACGGGGTTTCCGCTTCCTCCTGGGCGCATAACAACAGGCCGGCGACGAACAGCGTGGTAAACAAGGCAAGTCCTCCTCGTTAGCATAGCCCACCGCATTTTACGGTTTCGCCCGACCGGGTGCCAGCGATTCCGCCCGGACTCGGACAAGCCGGGCGTGGAAACCGAATTCGCAAGAATTCGGCTACGGGCGCATATCTTCTCGTTAGAACCGTTACCAACCGACGACGGATGCGCGCCTTGAGCTAGACACATAGGGTGGGACAAGACCGCGGAGCGGGCGCCGGCCCAACATTTTCCGACGATGGTGGGCCGTCGCTCGCCTAAGGCGAGCTTGTCCCACCCTACAATTACGAATCGCGAAAATGTCTCTTGCTCAGCCGCGTGAAGTACAGAACCGTTACCAACCGACGCCGGATGCGCGCCTTGAGCT
>DATLQY010000485.1:0-8863 GCA_035534975.1 Pirellulales bacterium | reverse complement strand
AGCGCGAGGTGGCCGACGCCGTGCGCGCGTTCAACACGGCCGGCTTGTGCGACGCATCGCGGCGGAAAAACGCTCAGCGCGCCCCGGTGGGGCTTACAACAGGTTTTCGTTCTGCGAACCAGGGGCGTTGCCCCTGGCTATTGCAGCGCGCCCTTTCAGGGCGGACGGCGTAACCGCCGTGTGAAGAATCTCCGAATCCCTAAGGTACTCCAAGAACAGCACATTTTCCACCAACAATCGAGACGCCTACCCCCGTCGCCGCCGGCGGCGCAAAGTTGGGGTACTGGCGAGCGCTCGCCGAGTTATAATGAAGTTGGTGATCTTACTGCGGGAGGTGAGCCATGCTCGTTCAGGATTGCCCTGTGGGAAAGGATGAATGGACGTCCGAAATCGCCGATGGCAATGGTTCCATCGCCGTTTCGGAGTCGAACACGCCCCATCTGGACGTCGAAGTGGCTGGTCGTTGGGAAGGTACTGTTCGGAAGTTGGTCGAATTCCTCTCCTTGGACGACGATTGGGATGGTCTGGGCGCCAAGGCCGCCTCACGGGAACTTCTGGCATCGGCTGTGGGATTAGCCTACCTCTTGAACGAGCGAGTGGTGGACCCGCCGCAACGCGTGGTTCCCGGTGTGGTGGGATCCGTCATTTTCGAGTGGCAACTACCCGATGGTAGCTATGGGGAAGTGGAAGTCGTCCGGCCGCTATATGCCGAAGTCATGCTGGTCGAACCGGGACAACCCGCCAAGCATTGGACATTTCCGACGATCTAGCACCCTTTCTCGACCGCGACGTCGAGATCGCAAATGGATGAAAGAGACTGGCGCGGAGGGTAAGGAGAATGGTGGGCCGGCGCCCGCTCCGCGGTCTTGTCCCACCCTACACCTCGCCTGGATCGCCTTCTCAGGCCGCTTCGTCGCCTTCCATATCGCCGTCGAATGGAACATCGTCCCACGGGTCGCCGTCCTGAGCGAACAGCTCCTCCTCGCCTTCGGTGTCGATGTCGCGGTCGTCGTCATCTTCGCTGCTGTCGCGCTCCTCGCGCCGCGGAGGCGCCTGAGGACGCCCTTTCGAGGTTAAGCGATCTCGCGGGTCGCGGCCGTTGGTTTCATGGCCGTCGCCGTTGCCCTCGTCGGCAATCTCGTCGTCCGCTTCGATCACGGCGACTTCGTCCTCGTCGTCGAGGTCGTCCTCGACCGGCTCGTGCCAAAACGTATCGTCGAACGGTCCCGACATCCGCCGGGCGCGCACGACCGTGACACGATGCACCGGCTCGCTGGACGCGTGCTCCCGCGAGCGCCGCTCGGCCTTTTCCAGGTCGTCGTCGCCATCGGTCCCTCGGGAGGTTCGATCGCCCAGGTCGCCGTCGGCCTGCTCGTCGGCGTCGTCGTTGTCGACCCAAATCAGGTCGTCGCTGGCCTCGCCCGCTCGCAAGGCGACCGCCAGTTCAAGCGGCTCGACGGGCTGCGCCTCCTCGGGCGGCGGCTCGGCGACCGCCGGCGCATGGTAGGCGACGCTGACCGTTTCGTGGTCGGCATTGACGGGCAATTGCCGCGTCGGGACCTTGAGCTGCTTGAAAAGCCGAACGACGTGCTCGTGGCAGGTGAAGACCAGTGTCTGGTGCCCGGCGGCGGCAAAATCGCGCAAGACGGCGACGGCGGCCTTGGCCCGGCGCGCGTCGAAGTTCACCAGCACGTCGTCGAGTACCAAGGGTAGCTCGACACCTCGTCGCGCGTACAAGGCGACCAGCGCCAGCCGCAAACTCAAGAACAACTGCTCCCGAGTGCCGCGGCTGAGCATTTCGACGGAATGCGAATGCCCGTCGAAGTCATCGACGTACAAAACCTGCTCCCCCAGGGGCGTCCAGACGCGATTGTAGCGCCCTCCCGTGAGCCGGCCCAGGTATTTCGACGCCTCTTGCAATGTCTCCGGTTGACGGTCGGTCTCGTATTTCTTGCGAACACCGTCGAGCACGTGCGACGTGACGGCCAGCGTCTGCCAGCGCTCGGCGGCCTCGCGGAGCCTGGTTTCGACGAGGCCCAGATCGAGCACCCGTTCGGCCAGCCGGCGATCGTCCGCCAGCGAGGCCAGTTCTTGCTGGGCGCGGCCCCGCTGCTCGAAAAGGGCTTGCAGCTCCTGCTGAGCGGCTTGCGAGCGGCCGGCCAATTCTTCCCAACGCGCCTCCAAATCGCCGACGTGTCGACCGTCGAGCCAGGCGCGGACTTCTTGCTCGTCCAAGCGCTGGCCGAGCGCCGCCGCGATCTCGCGGGTGAGCGCCGCACACCGCTGGCGCAGCGATTCTCGACGGCCGTGCTCGGCGGCGCGCCGCCGCAACTCCGCTTCGTCGGTCACTCCGGCCTGCCGCAACCACTGCTCGCGGCGCTGCCGCCAGCGGCGGGTGCCGTGAATCAATCGCGTCTGCTGTCGGCGAAGCCGCGCTAAGCGGGCCTCGAGCGACTGCTGCCGCGCGGCCAATGCCTGGTGCTCCGCAAGCGCGTGCCGCAGGGTACGAAGGCGATCGATGGTCCGGGGTCCGGCCGGCTTCAAGTTGGCGTCGACGATCACCTGCTGGATGCGCCCGACGAGGGAGTCGAGCTCGTGGCGACGCGCCTCGAGCTCTTGCCGACGGCGATTCAGCCGGCGCTCGGATTCATCGACCTGCCTGGAACCCTCGAGGTACTGTCGCACCCGGCGCGGCGAGAGTGTGTTGGGCAAAGCGGCCGAAGCAAGCGCCTGTTGCCAGCGGCGGCGCGCGCCGCGGACGTCGTCGCGCGCTTGCGTGGCACGCGCTTGGGCGGCGTCGGATTCCTGCCGCGCGGTTTGCCGCCTGGCGTCGATCGCCAACATCTCCTCCAGCGCGGCCAGCTCCTTCTCGGCGGTCTGCAAGCGAGTCAAGAGCGGACCACCGCCGCGCGGCAGTTGCGTGTCGAGGGCCTCGCGTTCCTGCTTGGCTTGCTCGAACTGCTTTGTCAACGTCGCCGATCGCTTTTGGCACGCTTCCAATTGGATGGTTGCCGCGTGCTCGAGCATGTACTTGATGCCGCCGGCCGCGACCATGCCCAAGAGGCCCAAGACGCTCAGCCACCAGCCGGCCGCTCCCAGGAACGCCGGCAGGTAGATTCGCGTCATCAAGAGCACGACTCCGACCACGAACGCCCCCCCCAGGCCAGTGAGGACCCAGCCGGGCAAGAGCTGATCGTCGAGCAGGTCCCGTCCCTGTTCGGTCAGCTCGGTCTGGCTTCGTCCTAGTTGCGAGATTCGTTCGTCGAGCTGCACGCGGCGGCGAAGCTGCGATACGAGGTTGCCCCTTTCTTCCAGCGCCGGGGCCAAATCTTCGTGTTCGCGGCCTGCCAGACCCGAACGGATTTCGCTTGTCAGGCGATCGACTTGCTGCCGTGCCTTGGCCAGTTGCCGTTTGGCCTCGCGCTGCCGCAGCCGCGGTTCGCGCAGGGCGCGCGCGGCGGGGCGCAAGGCGGCCAACGTGCGTTCATCGAGCTTCGGTAAGTTCACGGACGAACGGTCCGAATTCCAACCGATGCGTGTACGCTCGGCGGCCAACTCGGTCGAAAGCGAATGCACGTCGGCCTCCAGCTCGTGGACCTGGTTTTCGAGCGTGCCAATCCACGATTCCTGTTCGGCCAGCGCTTCGATCTTCGGCGCGTGGCGTACCAGGGCGTGGTTGAGCCCCAGCGCGGCGACCTCATTTCGCAGCACCGCCCGTTGCTGCCTGAGCTCCGTCAGCTTACGGCGGCGATGTTCCACTCGGACCGCCGCGGCTTCGAGCAGCTCAAGGGCACCAAGGGCGCCCGGCGAAAGTTCGGCCAGCGATGCCAGTTCCGCCTCGATCGCCGCGCGCGCTTGCCAAGGCCCGCGGGCGGCCATAGCGGCCTCGACCGCGCGGAGCGAATGGGATACCTCGACAGCCTCCTCTTCGCGAGACGCGATGTCGGCGGCAAGCCGATCGCATTCGTGCGCCAGCAAGATGTAACGCTGTGAGACGCCGCGCAGCTCCTCGACCTCGTGGTGCAGCTTGTCACGCTGGGTCAGCAACGCTTCGAGCTGGCACGGCCGATCGTCGGTCGAGAGCAATCGCTCGCGCGAAGCCGCCAATTCTCGCAGCACGGCTCCGAGTGAAACACGCCCCAACCCGGTGGAAACATGGTACAGCAAGTCCGCGGCGGCGGTGTCGCTGAGCGAGCTCAATTCCTGGATTTCGCGAAGTCCAACGGCGAAAACATGGTTGAAAGTCGTCTCGCTGACGTTGCCCAAAAGGCTCGCAAGGACTCGGCCGCTTTCGAGCGTGCCATCGGACGCGGTGATCCGCAGCTCGCCCGACTCACTGTGGCCGGAAGTGCCCTCGCCGGGAGTCACGTTCCGGTGCGTGGCGTCGAAATGCCGTGAAATACGGAATCGCCCGGTCGATGCGCTCACGGCCAGCGTGCCTCCCGGCCGTCCGCCGCCCAGGGGCGGCAGATAGCTGCGGCGGCGCTGGTCCGAAACGCCATACAGCACGGCCCGGACGAATTGCATCAGCGTCGTCTTACCGGCTTCGTTGGGCCCGAGAACGACGTTGATCTGGCCGCCCAAGTCGCACAACCGAAGGCCGCTCCAGACGCCGAAACCGTCGACTTCCAATTCGAGAATCTTCACGACAGTGACTCCTCACCGCTAAGTAGGTCGGCGCCCAGCGCCGCGGCGCGCGCCAAGACGCGCCGGCGGGTCGCTTCATCGTCGAGAGCCAAGGCCTCGCCCCACACACCTTCCGCCCGCCGCGCCTTCAGCGGCGCGGTCAGATCGATCCGGCCCCTTGGGCTCGTCGGTGAGGCCGCCTCGATGTCGGCCACGGCCCGCAGAAAATCGCCCAACAGGTTCTCCTGCCGAAACCAATCGGCCGGCAATTCCGTGTCGGCCGCAACTTCAAGCGAAACGCTCCAAGCGGCGGGCGATCCGCGGCCGAACTGGCCTCGCAACGTCGCCAGCAACTCCGCCGCCAGCGTTCCGCGGCGCAACAGTGGCAACAACGGCCCCTCGCCATGAATTCTCCACGATATGAGCAGGTCCAACCCCGGCGTCGCGGCGACCAAGGCGCGCATACATTCCGAAAGCGATCGCGCCAAGTCGTCGTGGCTCGTCCCGGCGTTCACCGCAACGCGCTCGTGTCGCCAGCGGAGCACGTCGGCGGCCAAGGCGCGAAGGTGGACCTCGCCGTCCTCGTCAACTTCAACCTGCGTGCAGCCGTGATCGCCCGTCTCGCTCGGTTCGCGCCCCTGCGGGGTGCCAGGGTAATGTACGACGTACGGGGCCTCCGACGGCGAATGGCGGTCGTGTCGGCCGCCCAACGCCCAGTACCGCACGGTTGGCTGCGCGGAAACAGGCGGTTGCATTGAAACGGCGAGGTCAGCCAGCGCCTCGCGATCGGCGATTCCGTGGGCCACCGCAATCGTGAACAAGCTGCTCGGGCCCGGATTGAAGTCATCCGCGCGCAGCTCGCGCGATCGTAGCGAGCTCGCGCCCATCAACCGCGCCACAGGTTCATCGCCGCGGTGGTGCAACAGTTCCTCAAACCGTTCTTGGGGGAACCGATGCACATTGTCGGGCAAACGGACCACTGCCGGCCAGGCGTCGGGCGGATCGACCTGGCCGCCGGCCCAGTAAACTCGGATGCCACGCTGGCGCAGACGCTCGAACTGCGAAACCAAGAACAGCGGCCCGCGGGGACCGGTCATCTCGGCGTGCAGCAAGTCGCCCGCCAGCACCACGAAATCAACCTGTTCGGCCAGGGCGTATTCGAAGACCCGTTCGGCGGCCAGGTAAGGGGCTTCAAGAAACACCTCGCGGAGCGTGTCGGGCACTTCGGCGACGCCGGACAGTGGGCGTTCCAGGTGAAAGTCGCCGGCGTGGATGAAACGAAACGGCCGCTGGGTCATGGGCGCCTCCTTGAGCCTCCCCCGGGATAAATGCCGACCGCGCAGTCTAGTTAAGCAGTGTAGCTAAAACAGGAAAACTCCGCTAGTTCGGTTTGACCGCCACCAACACGATCTGCCGGGCGAAGTCGATGCCGATCAGACGGAACAGCCAGCCGAACAGGTACCGACGTAAGAAAGCGCGGTGAAGAGGATCGTGGTAGACGCGAAGAATGCGTGAAACGTCGAACCCGGCCCCCGCGACCAGCCCCGCCAGCTCGTCGTAACAGAGGGGCGTGCGGTGCGAGGCGTCGCGGAGGTAAGCCGGCGGATAAAACGTGTTGGGTGTGCTCAAGAGCAACCGTCCGCCGGGTTCGAGCGCGTCGCTCAATTTCCGCAGCCAGCCCGGAAGCTCGTCGAACGCGACGTGTTCGACGACTTCGAAGGCGAACACGCAGTCGAAGCGGTGCTCGATGTCCGCGAAGTCGTGATAATCGTGATCGCCGTTGGGATCGATGTCGAGCGATCGGTACTCGATACCGGCGCGCCGCGCGCGAAGTAATTCGCCCATTCGTCGATCGCCGGCACCGACTTCGAGTACGCGCGTGTGGTCGCGCACGCAGTCGAGCAGCACGTCGCGCACGCGCTTCACCAAGGGCAACGAGTAGATCCGGCCGAAGGTCCTGGCGGCGTCGCGGCGCCTTCGATATTGGTCGGACCAGGAATTATGCTTGCACATTTCTTGGAATTGCTTACGATACTCTGTTAATCAGACCGAGTCCGGCAGCGGACGTACCGCGACAAGCATGGAAGCGATCGTCGTGCGTGGTTCGTCTCCGGTCGGCCTGCGAGAGTGCAACCGATGAACCACTGCTTGTCGTACCGCTTCGATGTGAGTCTGGCAAGTCGTGGCCGCGTCGGGCGCCTCAGTTTCGTGGCGACCCACCTGTCGAGCTTCCGCCCCAGCCCGGCAAGCGGCAAGGAAGTCGCCGTCACTTTCTGTTAGGAGGACGTACGGTGGCCAAGAAGAAAGCCAAGCAGAAGGCAGCACCCAAGAAGAAGGCAGCCAAGAAGAAGAAGAAGTAGTTGGCTCCGTGGCGGCCCGAGGGAAATAGCCGAGGGCGCGCCTGCAACGACGAGAAAGGAACGCCCGGTCGAATTCGACCGGGCGTTTCTATTTTAGCGACGCCTTGGCGATCCGAACAAAAGGCAGCCCGCCGCCGACAGCCAACGCCGCGCTAGCGGCGCCGCTAAGGCGATCGAAACGAAAAGGCATCCCGCCACCGCCCGACGGAAGCCGTCTCAGCGGCGCCCGGCGTACCCGTGTCCAAACCGCCCCCCCTACGCCCCGCTTGACGCGCGACGGAACCGATACGGTTGGAACATTGGCGGATTAGGGTGCCTTTTCGTTTCGATCGCCGGCATCGCGGCGCTGTCGCCGCAACGCCATGGCGCAGTTCGGCTACGCGAACGGCTACGGCACCGGGGCCGTTGGCGGTTTTTTCGTGCGGTGGCGGCTGGGCGATCGTCCGTCGCGATACCGCACGGGGCGCGTCCCTCGCAGCGCTGGGCAGCCAACGTCCCAGGGCCGAGGCTACGTGCGCTACGCGGCGCAAACCAACTCCGAATCCCCCGACCTAGGACCACGGCAGAGCCAACACGCGAGGCGAAGTGTGGCGCGGTTGGGGACGTCGCCGCTACGCGGCTTGCTCCCCGTCATGGGGATGTCGGAGATTGGTTTGCGTCGCTGCGCTCTGTTTTTTTTGCGCGTTCGTTGCTGCGCAACGACCGCGTTTCGCGAGCGCGAAAAAGACCCTCCAGCGTTCGCGGGCGGGTTCCCCGCCCCGGCGACGCTGGGGGTCGTGGGGACGCAGGAGTTTTTGCCGCGGGCGTAGCCGGCTCCGCCCGTGCAGGTCGCAGGGCACGTTTTGTCGGCTTTTTCTCTGGCCTTCTTATTGCTGCGCAATAAGAATGCATAGCCGTCCGCCGCTTAGCGGCGAGCCGCGCTTGCGAAGCCAGCTACGGGACCATGGCTAATCTGAAGGGAACGGCAACGCCTCGCCGTTCAACTCGGCCAGCGCGTTTTGCGCCGCCCGCTGCTCGGCTTCCTTCTTGTTGCGCCCCCACGCGGGCTGGAACCGGTTACGCGCGATCTGCGCCACGATCTTGAAGCACTTGCTGTGATCGGGTCCTTTTTCGTCGAGCAACTGATAGGTCGGCGTGGCACCATGTTCGCGCTGGGACAGTTGCTGCAACAACGACTTGTAGTTGCCCGAGTGGTCGCCGCCCGCCGCCAGCTCGATCTCGGGCCCCATGTAGGTCTCGATGAAAGAGCGCGAGGCCGCGTCGCCACCGTCGAGATAAATGGCCGCCACCAACGATTCGAAGACGTCGGCCAAGAGCGACGGCGGCACGTGCGGGCTGGTCGTCATTCCTTTGCCGAGAATCAGGAACTTTTCCAGCCCCAGCCCCTCGCTGATCTTGGCGCAGGTTTGCCGGCTGACGACCACCGACTTGATCTTGGTCAAGTCACCTTCCAGGAAACCCGGAAATCGCTGGTAGAGCAGTTCGCAGACGACGGCCCCCAAAATGGCGTCGCCCAGGAATTCCAATCGCTCGTTCGACCCCAGCCGATGCGCGGCCCCTGACGCGTGCGTCAGCGCCGCGCGTAAAAGGACCTTGTCATGAAACGTATAGCCGATGCGACGTTCGCACCGCTGGAAGATCGATTCCCCCTCGATGGGAAGATCCGTTTCGATCGCTGGTCTCATTCCTGCGTCGCCATTGTACCGAGCTGAATCTGTACCGGACTGAATCGTTAGCGAACTGAACGGCACCGAATCGAATCTGAACCGCGCTGCATCCGGCAACATAAGTCTAAACGCTATTTACAGTTTTGTCAATGTAACGCCGCCCGTGAGCGCTCGTGAGCAACACATCTTCGGCCGCTCTGGGGCCCCGCG
>DATLQY010000484.1:0-5369 GCA_035534975.1 Pirellulales bacterium | reverse complement strand
GGATGTGGCGACCGGCGCTGATCGTGCCGCAGCCGCGGCCCGCCAGCAAGACCGTCAGGTTGTCGTGATTGTGAGCGTTGCCGTCGCCAATCGCGCTGCCGTAGGCCACCATCGCATGGTCGAGCAGGTTACCTTCGCCTTCGATCGACGAATCGAGCTTCTCGAGCAGATAGGCCAGGTGCGATGAATGGAACTGGTTGATCTTGCTGATCTTGGCTTGCTTCTCCTTGTCGCCGCCGTGGTGCGACAGCTCGTGGTGCCCCTCGGCGACGCCGATGAACGGATAGCTGCGGTTGCTCCCCTCGTTGGCCACCACGAATGTGACGATCCGTGTCAGGTCGCCCTGGAAGGCGAGCACGATCAGATCACACATCAAGCGGATGTGCTCGGCGTTGTCGTCCGGCACGCCGGCGGGCCTGGCGAAGTTCGCGGGGCCTTCGCCCGTCCCGTTTTCGGCGCGGATGATCCGCGCCTCGAGATCGCGGACCGTGGAAAGGTACTCGTCGAGCTTTCGCTGGTCGCTCGCTCCCAGCCGCTCCTTGAGCCGCGTGGCGTCGTCGAGCACGAAATCGAGCACGCTCTTTCGCTGGCGGCGACGCAGCGCCCGCTCGGCGTCGCTGCCGTCGCCCACGGCGAAATCGGCGAACAACCGCTCGAACACCAGTCGAGGATTGACTTCCTTGGCCATCGGGGTCGATTCCGACTTCCACGAGCCGTTCGTGGAATACGAGCAGCTATAACCTGAATCGCAATTGCCGGCTTGCGCCCCCGCGTCGCAGCCCAGTTCCAGCGACGGCAGCCGAGTCCGCGCGCCCCGCTTCTGGGCCGCGACCTGGTCGACCGAAACGCCCGCCTTGATGTCGGCGCCGTGAGTCTTTCGCGGATGGCAGCCGGTCAGGAACGACGCCAGCGCGCGGGCGTGGTCTCCGGCACCGTCCTTGTGAGCCCGGGCGCCGTCCTGGGCAAGCCCGCTGATGATCGTGATCTGCCGCTTCACTTTTTCCAACGGCCGCAAGATCGGAGGTAAGTCGAAATCGGCCCCGACTTTCTCGGGCGTCCAATCGGGCATGTGCTGGCCGTTGGGCACGTAGAGAAATGCCATGCGGTTGGGTGTCTTGCGCTCGCGGTCGGCCGCCCGCGCGGCGCGTGCGAAAAGCGAGCCCCCTTCCGGCGGCAGCATGGCGTCCAACAACGGCAGCGCCATCGCGGTGCCCATGCCCCGCAAAACCGTCCGCCGCGAAATCCGACTGGTCGGGCTCATGGTTTGGTTCCTTTGCCTCGTCGTTTCTGAAAGGGCTCGCTGGCCACGATGCGTTGGATCAACGTCCCAAACTTGTAGTTGTCGTGCGCGAGGGCCGACGCGATCTCATCGACCGTACACGTGTCGTAATACTCCAGGCCGCGACCCAGAGCATAGGTTAACATCTTTTCGGTGAAACACCGCGCGAATTCATCCTTGCGGGCCTTGAGAATCGTCTTCAACTCGCTGGGCCGCTTGAAACTCGAACCGTCGGGCAGCGTGCCGGAGGCGTCGATGAAGAACGACCCGTCGCGGTCGCGCCAGGCCCCAATCGCGTCGAAGTTTTCCAAGCCGAAGCCCAACGGGTCCATCCGGAAGTGGCACTGGGCGCAGCTTGGGTTCGCCCGGTGCTGCTCCATCCGCTGCCGTAGCGAGCCGGTCAGTGCGACCTGCTCGTCGTCGCGCAGTTCGCCCGCGCCAGGGGGCGGGGGGGGCGGCGGAGTGCCCAGGATCTGTTCCAGGATCCACTTCCCGCGCTTCACCGGGCTGGTGCGAGTCGGGTTCGAAGTCACCGTCAGCACGCTGGCTTGCGTCAACACGCCGCCCCTGTCCGGGTCGGTGAGCTTGACCAGGCGGAACTCATCGCCCGTCACTTCGGCGATGCCGTAGTGTTTTGCCAGCCGCTCGTTGAGAAACGTGTAGTCAGCATCAAGGAATTCGAGCAGGCTTCGGTCTTCGTCCATGATGTAGGCGAAACAAAGTTCCGTTTCCTTGAGCATCGCCTGCCGTAGGCCGTCGTCGAAGGTGGGAAAGCGCTTCGTGTCGGGGGTGGCCAGCTTGAGCCGCCGTACTTGCAGCCATTGCATGGCGAAATTATCGACCAAAGCCCGCGACTTCGGGTGCTTGAGCATCCGCCGCACTTCGGATGCCAGGTTGTCGCCCTGGCGGAGCGTTCCGGCGAAGGCATGGCGGAAGAGCTCGTCGTCGGGCATGCTGCTCCAGAGGAAGTACGAAAGCCGTGTGGCCAGTTCGAACTCGTCGATCGCATACACCGACTCGGCAGCGGTCCCTTGCGGATCGAGTTCCACGCGGAAGAGGAAATGGGGCGAAACGAGCACGGCCTCGACTGCCAATTGAATTCCGCGTTCGAAGCTTTCGCCGTCGTCGACGGCCTGCTCGACGAATTTCGTGAGCCGCTCGACCTCCTCGGCGCTCGCCGCCCGGCGAAAGGCGTGGCTGGCAAATCGCTTGAGGATCTTTCCCGCGCAACGGCGGAAATCGTCTTTCTCTTTCCCTTCAGGCGTACAGAAGATGATCCGCCGGTGCGATTCAGGCAACTCGGCGGGCTTGTAGTCGAGTGGACCCTGGACCTCGAGGTATTCGATCGCCAGGTTGCGATCACGCTGTTTTGGATCGGGATCTTGGGGACGATAGTAATCGTTGACGAAGGACAAAGCGAAGCGCTTTTTGCCGGTGGCCACGTGTAGCCGCTTCTCGTAGACCGCCGGCTCCGTTTCGACCGCGGTCACGTCGGCGACGTAAACCTGCTGGTCTTCCAAGCGAAAAGCCATCCTCGCCGGTTCGTCGCCGGCCTGGTCGCCGAATGCCCGGCCCCGCAAAAAGTATTCGCCGGGTGATGGGAACTCGACGTCGGCGAACACCTCCCCCGTTGAGGAAAGTCCCCAAAACGAGCCCCTCGGCCCGCCCCCCTTGTGTCCCACCGCGGTTGCCGGGAACCGTTGCCGCGGCAGCTTGTCGGGACCGTCAACGTAGATCGCCTTCTCGGCCAGTTGCTCGGCGGCGGCCAGGTACTTTTCCAGCAGGACCGGCGGCATCGAGAGCACGTCGCCAATGTGATCAAAGCCGTAGCCGATATCGTCGGCCGGAAAGTTTTCGGCCGGATGGAAATCGACGCCCAACAGGTCACGGACCGTATTGTCGTATTCCGTGCGGTTGAGCCTGCGAATCGTCACCCGCCCAGGATCCTTGGGGCCGTTGCAATCGACCTGGGGGAATTGCGTCTCAATCCAAGCGATGACGGCGTCGCGCTGGGTTTTCTCCGGCTGCGGTTTGTCATCGGGCGGCATCGTTCCGCCTCGGAGGTTTTCGAGCACCTTGTCCCAGACCGGACGGTCGTTGGCCGCCACCGCCAGATCGGCAAACCGGTCCAGCGCCAGTTCGGCCTTGGGCTCGGCACCGCCGTGGCAGGTCGTACAATACTTGGCCAGGAACGGACGGACCCGTTCGTTGAACTGTGTCTCCGAGACTTCCGCGGCCGAGCCCTGTTCGGTCGAGGGTTCACCTTCGGCCGCGACGGCGCGACACGCCGCCAACGCGGCGCATGCCGCCAGCCCTGCGAATATCGAATCTCTAAGGTACATGGCGCGGTGGGTCGGAAATCGCCGTGGGGACCGGGCGGGGGGGTGCCGGTGTTGGGTGGGCCAGTTCCCAATTATACACGATTTGAGGCACAAGGTTCAATCCACTCGTCCGGAGGCGGCGAGCCCATCACTTCTTTTTTCCGCGGGTCTTCAATTTGACGGTCATCGTTCCCTGGCCCCATGCGTCACGGCAGCGAAGATAAAGTTGTCCGGCGGCGGGGGCCTTGAACGTGCCCTCCGTGCCCAGCTCAAATTCCTTGCTCAGCACGTATTCCGTGCCCTTCTCCTTGTCGCCTGAAGTTAAGACGGCGGCCATCAACCGGCCGGCGCCGTCGTCAGCGGCGCCATCGGCCATATGCTCCGGCGCGTCCTTGCCGAGCCGCCAGGTGCCGGTTGCCTTGTATTGGTATTCCGTGCCCTCGATCACCAACGCGCCGGCCGGCTGCCAGCCGTAATCGGCTTTGAGCCTGGCGGTCACATTCACGCTCCCCTTCAAGATCCGCCATTTTTTCTCGTTCATCTAAACCTCCTTTGCGGGCTTCACCCAGAAACTCCAAACCGCAAGCAGTAGCGCCAACACGGCATAGCTGGCGGCGATCGTCATGGGAGCCTGGCCGGCGGCGGAGGCGGGAAGCGACGGGAGTGGGTGCCAAGGAAGCGAGAGAGGGCTGCCCCTCAGTGGCGAATGGATCACGCCGAAAAGGCTGGCGACGGCGCCGACCGAGAAAAAACCGGCCGCGGCGAGCAGCCGCCGGTCGACGAGCATCGCCAAGGCCGAGGCCCACAACAGGCTGGTGATGATGAATCCGCCTGAGAGCATTCGCATCGTCTGAATGGCCTGGGCCAACGGGATCCGCCCCGCTTTTTCGAGTTTGGCGACGTCCAATCGGCCGGCATCGAGCAATTGGTCGGCGTAAATCATCACCAAGGTCGCCAGCGCTGGGGCGCAAGCCATAGCAACGGCGGCGTAGTGCCGCCGCGGCGTAGCATGGAAACTTTGGGCCGTGATTTCCAACCCTACGAAAATCAAGATCGGGAAAACGGCCGCTTTGGGAATCGCGGCGTAGAGGTAGCCGAAGTAACCCAGCAGTCCAGCCGAACCGATGAACAACGCCGTCGCGAGCGTGTAGGCCGCGCGGCCGCCCATGGCCTTGTAGGCCGGGTGGCCAATGTAGGGTGTCGTTTGAATCACGCCGCCGCACAAACCGGCCACCAGCGTGGCCAGGCCCTCCACGGCGATGATCCGGCCCGTGGGATATTCGTCACCGGCCGCCGCCGCGCTCTCGGTACAGTCGATGCCGCCCACGACCGTCGCCAAAGCGAATGGGACCACGATCGGAAGGTATTTGACTGATTCATGCAAAGCCTCCACCCAGCCAAATTGGAAGACTTCGAACCAGCCGACGGGCCAAAGTCCGTCGGCCGGGTCAAACTGCATCATTTCTGCTTCGAGTAGCCCGGCGGAAAGCATGGCGTAGTAGATCCCCCCACCTACCAAGAGTGCCCCAGCCGCCCCCGGCAGCCGCAAAGGCAATTCGACACGCGCTATGAGTGTCGTCAAAATGATTCCAAGTGAGACGAAACCGACGACAGGGTTGTGCAGAATATCGATCAGCGGCAGGAAACTTATCAGGACCAACGCCACGGCGGCCAGCGAACCCAGCAGCCCAGCCCGCGGCACGACGCGGCGAATCCAGCCGGCACCGGGCGCGCAGGCGAGCTTGAAAATGCCACTTGCGACGATAGCG
>DATLQY010000483.1:0-4997 GCA_035534975.1 Pirellulales bacterium | reverse complement strand
TTCACAATGTGGAACTGCGAGTGCCTTTGCGATTCTACTCCTCTTGGCACGGCTGGCAAGGCGCGAAGGGCACCGCGCTGGTCGCGACGATTGAGGAAATCGATTTTGACGCGCGACCGCGCAGATTGCGTGCGATTCCGCTCACTTCGCCCGCCTGCGGATATCCACAGAGGGTAGCCCGCCTCGGACGAAAAGCTCATCCTCCATTTCTGGCCAAACGGTTTCGCACTGATGTGGCGGACAACGATCGTGGAGCTGCCAAGAAAACCGATGAAAGTCAAGTATCTTGGCACTATACTTGCCTTAAATGCCCGGCCGACGCCAAAACCGCAGAGAAACCTTCCCATGTCCGTCGAAAATCAACGACTTGACGAGGCCCGCGACCACGGCGTTCCCTGGAAAAAATGGGGGCCGTACCTGAGCGAGCGACAATGGGGCACGGTTCGCGAGGACTACAGCGAGGGGGGCGACGCCTGGAACTACTTCAGCCACGATCAGGCCCGCTCGCGCGCCTATCGTTGGGGCGAAGACGGGCTGGCGGGTATCTCCGACGACAAGCAGCGGCTTTGCGTCGCGCTCGCGCTCTGGAACGGGAACGACTCAATCCTCAAGGAGAGGCTGTTCGGCTTGACCAACAGCGAGAGCAACCACGGCGAGGACGTCAAGGAGTACTACTTTTATCTCGACAGCACGCCGACTCATTCGTACATGAAGTACCTCTACAAGTATCCGCAGGCGGCCTTCCCCTACGGCAAACTTGTGGATACCAGCCGCGGCCGCGGCCGAACGGAATTCGAATACGAGCTGATCGATACCGGCATTTTCGATCGGGACCGTTATTTCGACGTGTTCGTCGAATATGCCAAGCAGTCGCCCGACGATCTGCTGGTTGAGATCAGTGTTTACAATCGCGGCCCGGAGCCGGCCGAATTGCATGTCTTGCCGACGCTCTGGTTCCGCAACGTGTGGTCGTGGCAGGCGGGTTCCGATCGGCCGATGCTCCAGCAGGTGCCTGGTGGGGCGGCGCAGAGTGTCGTCAAGGCGGTCGATGCCAAGCTCGGCGAGCTCTACCTGTATTGCGAAGGCAATGTTCCGCTCTTGTTCACCGAGAACGAGACCAACACCCAGCGCGTGTTCGGAGTTGCGAATCGCAGCCCCTTCGTCAAAGACAGCATCAACGACTATGTCGTGAACGGCCGGCTTGGGGCCGTCAACCCCGAGAAGCACGGGACCAAAACGGCGGCGCATTATGTCGTTACGGTACCACCGGGCGAGTGCCAGACCCTGCGGCTTCGCCTGACCAGGCTTTCGCCGGCCGCGCCGGCCGATTCCAACGGCGAGGGGACCGGCCCATTCGGCCGCTGTTTCGACGAGGTACTCGAAGCGCGGCGAACCGAAGCCGACGAGTTCTACGCGACCGTAATTCCCGCGTCGCTCGACGCCGACAAGGCGCGCGTCATGCGGCAGGCGCTGGCGGGCATGCTCTGGAGCAAGCAATTCTATCATTACGATGTCGACAAGTGGCTCGAAGAGCGCGGTTCCGACCCCTTCAAGGCCTCCCGCAAGGCGGCGCCGCGAAACGATCACTGGCACCACATGTACAACGGCGATGTGATTTCGATGCCCGACAAGTGGGAATACCCCTGGTACGCCGCCTGGGACCTGGCGTTCCACGTGCTGGCGCTGACGCTTGTGGACCCTGATTTTGGCAAGCAGCAACTGAAGCTGATGCTTCGCGAGCGCTACATGCACCCCAACGGCCAGATCCCGGCATACGAATGGAATTTTGGCGACGTGAATCCACCGGTGCATGCCTGGTCCACCATCTTTACCTACCGCCTGGAAAAAGCGCAGAAAGGCGAGGGGGACAAGGACTGGCTCAAGAGTTGCTTTCAGAAGTTGCTGTTGAACTTCACCTGGTGGGTCAACCGCAAAGATCGCTCCGGACGCAACGTCTTCGAGGGGGGCTTTTTGGGGCTCGACAACATCGGCGTGTTCGACCGCAGCGCGCCTTTGCCGACCGGCGGCTACCTGGAACAGGCCGACGGCACGGCTTGGATGGCCCTCTTCTGCCAGAACATGCTGGAAATCGCCGTCGAACTGGCAATGACGGATGCGGATTACGCGGACATGGCCCTCAAATTCAGCGAACACTTCTTGTGGATCGCCTCGGCGATGGGGCACGTGGGCGGGGACACCGGCATGTGGGACGAGGAGGACGGCTTCTACTACGACGTGCTGCGCTTGCCCCACGGCCAGGCGCAGCGGCTGAAGGTGCGATCGATGGTGGGGCTGTTGCCACTGTGCGCCGCCACGACGTTCGAGGGTGAATTGATGAAAAGGCATCCTGAAATTGGGGAGCGGCTCCGAAGGTTCCTTGAGGCCCGTCCCGAACTGCGAACCGGGATCCACGACCCGCTCAAGCCGGGCGTCGCCGGACGCAGACTCGGTTCCATCCTCAACGAAAACAGGCTCCGCCGGGTGCTGGCCAAGATGCTCAACGAGCAGGAATTCCTCAGCGAGTTCGGCATCCGCTCGCTGTCGCGCTACCACGCCGAGCATCCGTATGTCATTCAGGCGGGCGGCCAGGAATACCGCGTTTCGTATTTGCCGGCGGAATCCGACACCGGCATGTTCGGCGGCAACTCCAATTGGCGCGGTCCCATCTGGATGCCTGTCAACGCCCTGATTATCCGGGCGCTGCTGCAGTACTACAGCTATTACGGCGACGATTTCATGGTGGAATGTCCCACCGGATCGAACCGGCAGATGAACCTCTACCAGGTCGCAGAGGAGATTTCACGCCGGCTGGCGAACATTTTCCTCAAAGACAAGAACGGCCGGCGTCCCGTCTACGGCGGGACTCAAAAATTTCAGGATGACCCGCACTGGCGCGATTGCCTGCAGTTCTTCGAGTACTTCCACGGCGACAACGGGGCTGGTCTGGGCGCAAACCATCAGACAGGTTGGACGGGCGTCATTGCCCGGGCAATGCATCTATTCGCCAGCATGACGTCGGAAAGGATTATTGAAGGCGGCAAAAGTGCCTTCTTCGAAACGCAAGCCAAACCGGCGAACGCTCCTACGGCGATTCGCTGACGAACTGTGGTTTTAAGAAGTCCCGATGAAATACGTGCGCGCGGGCAAGTGAGAGGTTTTCATCGAAGGGGCATGATAAGTAAAAAACCATGACCGCCGCCGGGTTCATCAAGATCCTGGTCTCAATCACGCTCATCGAAATGATGGTCGCGATCGGGCTGGGGGTGGGTCTTGCCGAGCTGACCTCCGCGGCACGGAACTGGCGGTTGGCGACGAAAGCCGCGCTGGCAAACTACCTGTGCGTGCCCGCGGTCACGGTCAGCTTGTTGCTCCTGTTTCATCCCGCCGACGCGATGGTCCCGGCGGGGTTTCTCATTCTCGCGGTCTGCCCCGGCGCACCCTTCGGCCCCGGCTGCACCAGGCTCGCCCGAGGGAATGCGGCCACCGCCGTGGGGTTGATGGTGCTCTTGGCCGGTTCGTCGGCAATTGCTGCTCCTGTGCTTTTGCATTTTCTATTGCCGCTCATGTCGCGCAGCGAAACGCTGCACGTCGATGCGCGACAAATCGTCATGACGCTGCTGGCGACTCAACTGGCGCCGTTGTGCGTCGGGCTGGGTGTACGCCATGGGTTACCGCGGCTTGCGAATCGACTACAGAAACCGGCCAACCTCGTTAGCGCGATTCTCAGCCTGGCGACGTTTGGCGTCGTACTCGTCGTCTATTTTCCCCTGCTGGCTGAGATTCAACTGCGCGGTTACGTGGGAATGCTGGCCCTGCTCGTGGCGAGTTGGGCCGCCGGTTGGCTGCTGGGCGGGCCGGGGAGCGACAACCGCAGGGCTTTGGCGCTCACCACTTCGCTGCGCAACGTCGGCGTTGGACTGGTGATCGCGACCGGCAACTTCGGCGGCACGGCGGCCGTCACGGCGGTTTTGGCCTATGGGATCTTTGAAATTGTCGGATCGTTGTTCCTGGCCCTGGCCTGGGGCCAGGTTCATCCAGATCCCCGAAGAATGACATCCATCAACTAGGAACTACCGACCGTGAAAACGACTCGCTATCCTTCGCTGTACCAGATCAATACCCGTAGGCCGCGAGCGAGGCCGAAGTGGCGGTGCCAGCATGGCCTGTCGATGGCGGCCAAGAGCTGCCCATCCCGTGGCGTGCCGTCGCTCGTGAGTAGTAAATGCTGACGAGCTCGTCTGACGCAACCGTCCGCTCCTTCCTTTTTTTCGTGGGTTTCGTGGTTGAAGATTACTGTCGCAGGATCCGTCTTCATATTTCCGATTCGTGCAATTCGTGTCATTCGTGGATCGTCCGCCGTCTCTCCGCGTTCCCCTGTCGCCCGCCCTCGCCCCCTGTCCCCGCCCTCTTTCCCTGTGCCGTTTTTTCGTTTTCTATGGTGATTTCCGCGGCTTTTTTACCACGTCCGCGTTTCGCGCCGGCGTCAACGTGTCTGTCGCCTGCCCCCTGCCATCTGCCTCCTGCGGACTGCCTCAGGTTCTCTCCGACCGCTCCACACTCCGCGTTCCGCGCTTGCCCGCGCTCCTCACCTCCTCACCCTGCCCCCCCTGCCATGAAGAAGGGAAAAGCAGCGTCCGCGAAGGTCGCAACCGATTGAAGCCATTCGCCTTGCGTTTCGATCTCGGGCTTCCCACCGGCGGCCGTCAGCGTCTGCACGATCGAGCGGCAGCGTCCGCATCATCGCACGGCGAAAACGAATTGGGGTCGCGCCTCGACGTAGCAGCGATCTGGCGTCGGTGAGTGGCCCGGGAACACATTTTAGAAATAGGGGGGCACAACTGTCCGCACTGTCCGCATCACCCACCTCGTGAGCGCAAATGTCAGGCGGTTACGTCGTTTGTTGGTGCGGACAGTCGTCTCTTTTTCAACTGTCCGCAACTGTCCGCAACTGTCCGCAACTGTCCGCAACTGTCCGCAACTGTCCGCAACTGTCCGCA
>DATLQY010000482.1:0-5092 GCA_035534975.1 Pirellulales bacterium | reverse complement strand
TTCCCCGCGCTGTTCGCCCCGAACAAGAGCGTGATTGGCTTCAGCTCGATTTCGACGCGTTCGCCAATCCCCTTGAAGTTCTCGATCGCAATACGGGTGATCGTTGTGGATCGCGGTTGATGCACCTTAACGAATCCTAGGTCCATGTTGCAGTCTTTTGTTACCGCCAAAAGCCCAAGATGCGGCGAACGACACGTCAGAGTTCGCCGTGGAACGCTCGATCGGCTAGGGATTCACAAAGCTTGTTTGCCGCCGATTCGCCAGCGGATTGTCGATCCGCAAGGGTACGAAAGGTGTGGACTCTCGTCTCGAACCGCAATTGCTCGCCCATCGAGGGAATGGGCACAGGGAGTGCCTTGAGTTGACGCATATTGATCGTGGCGAGGTTCGTGGTCTTCTTGGCGCATTGCAGAAAATACCCTTTTGCCCTGGCCGTTTGTAGGTACGTTACGAAAAACACCGGCAGTAAAATCTCGCGATCAGGACGAACGCGAAAAATGTGGTTCTGGTGAATGCAATTCGGAATGTCGTGCTCCCACAGGGCGCCGCGCCCCAATTTGTCGAGGTCCCCTCCTTCGGTCATAACCACGTCGCCGCGTTGCAGGGCAAGCGATTGGATCTCGGCCGGCAGCGCCTCGATTGTCTTGATTTCGCCCAAGTCCAAGAATCCCGCCTGCACGTTCGCTACGCGCAAATACGGAACGACGTGTGTTTCGGCGCCGTTGAACCGGCGACCTTTCGTTACCCCGGATGCGATGTCAGCCAGGGAACCCAAAGTCCTCGTAGCATCCTCGTCTTTAATCGTCTGCATGAACATTTCCGAGAAGATGATTAGGGGCAGCCGCTTGGCAACACGGTGACTTTCGCGCCGTTTCCGTCGGACATCGTCGGCTTTGTCGAGGATGTCGGCGATCCGCTTTTGCTCGGCAAGCGGCGGCAGTGGAAGCGGATAGCACTTCACGATTCGATCGCTGACCGCGGGGTAGCTTGCGCCGGTGGCCTGACGGGTCATGGCGGCGATGAAGGGCGGGGACTGAACCCAGTGGAACAAGTAGCGGTTGCACAGATTCGTTCCATCGCTGCGCAAGACGCAGAAGCCGGTTGACGCGATCTGGCCGTCGAGATCCTGCGGAACCATCGCCACCGCATTCAGGTTTGGCCGGACGGTCGACACCAACACGTCGCCTTGACGAACGACTTGGCGAGCGCGGCTGGGGGCATTTTGCGGGGTAATCCGCATGCATGCGGCGATTTTCTTCACCTCACGGTCGATCGACGCGATGTCGATGTATGAGCGCTCGTCATCCGGAGTGTCGTCATTTGGAGACCACATTCCAACATCGGAAACGAACGCCCCAATCGGTCTCAGTGCGTGGCCCGCATCTTTCATCCGAGCATCGCCTCCAACTCATTGAGGTCCATGGCGATCTCGCTCTCAAGTGTTCGGAGACGCTCAAGGATCATCTTTGGCGGATCGTATTCAATCTCCTCATTCACGGTCTCCTTGTAGCGGTTGATCGAGAAGTCGTAGTTATTCTCGGCGATCTCGCTCTTGGGCACGATGAACGCCTTTGCCGAGCGGTCGGTGTCAGTCTTCGCGTCGCGCGTCGCCCATCGCTTGCGCACGTCGGGAAGGTCGTTCGCCTCGACTGGGTCGCGCTTGTCGTCGAGCGATAAACCGTCGGCCTGCACGTCGTAGAACCAGACGTGGTCGGTACGACCGCCTTTGGTAAAAAGCAGGATCGCCGTCGAGACGCCCGCGTAGGGTTTGAACACGCCGGCGGGTAGCTTGACCACCGCTTCGAGCTGGTGGTCTTCGACCAACATTTTGCGCAGGGCGACGTGAGCATTGGAGGAGCCGAAGAGCACGCCGTCGGGCACGATCACGGCGCAACGCCCGCCGAGCTTGAGCATCCGCAGCATCAACACCAGGAACAGCAGTTCGGTCTTGCGGGTCTTGACCTTACCCGTCAGCGAGCTGTGAACATCGGAATGGTCGAGCGAGCCTTTGAAGGGCGGGTTGGCCAGGATCAGGTCGAAACGGTCGGCGGCGAGCTTGGGGAAATGGTCGGGGAACGAGTTGCTGAGCGTGTCCTGGTAGTGGATGTCGGGCCGGTCGACGCCGTGCAACATCAGGTTCATGGCGGCGATCCGCAGCATCGTGACGTCGAAATCAAACCCGTGGAACATGCCCGTCGCGATGTGCTTACGGTGCGGCTCCAACAGGTCGCCCGTGAAGGTAACCACCTCCTGGCCATCGATCCGCTCGACCAGGCGCCCTTCGGGCGAGGTGTATTTGCGCCGCAGGTGCTCCATCACGCCCACGAGAAATCCGCCGGTGCCGCAGGCCGGATCGCCGATGGTCCAGGTCGGGTCCGGCTCGACGAGATCGACCATCAGCTCGATGATGTGGCGCGGCGTGCGGAACTGGCCATTGATGCCGGCGGTGGTGAGCTTGCTGAGCAGGTACTCGTAAAGATCGCCCTTGGCGTCGCCGGCGGCCAGCGGCAAGGCTTCGATCATCGCGACGGCCGAGACCAAGAGGCTCGGCTTCTGGATCATGAACGTGGCGTCTTTCAGGTACTCGCCGAACGTGTTTTTGGGCTGCGTGCCATTAGGGTCGGTGCGTTTCGGCGCGCGGATTTGTAGATTGCCGGCGGCCGAACGGCCGTTGGCCCCCAGCGCGCGGAAGTGGGGGAAGACCTGGTCGCGGACGACTTCCAGCATGGCTTCGCCGCCCAGGTGGCGGAACTGCGACCAGCGCAGCGGCTGCTCGTCGCGCTTGAAGAACACGCCGGGGAAGCGTTTTCCCTTTTGCGTTCGGTTCCATTTCTTTTCCTCGGTGCTCTCGCGCAGGTCGAGCAGGCGCGAGAACATCAGGAACGAGATTTGTTCGATGACCGTGAGCGGGTTGGTGATGCCGCCGGTCCAGAACTCTTCCCAGAGCTTGTTGATCTGCGATTTCAAGGGGCCGGTGATCATGGTGGAAGGATGAAGGCGGAAGGATGAACGGCAGGCGAACGTCAATGCAAAATGTTAAATGGGAGATGCAAAATGAAAAATGAAAAATGGGGCCGAGAACCATGGATAGCACGGATATCACCGATGGAGGAGGCCATGTCGGGAGGCGGCGATGGACCGAATGTGGATTGCAAATTGCAAATTGCGAATTGCCGTGCGGGAGATGAGGCGGTGTGCAACGCCGGATCAAAAAACCAGCCTGGCGTGGACGGCGCGTTGGTATGATTCATCGCGCCGTGCGGTGTCACCCCGTTGGGGTGAGGGTATCGGAGGTACGATGCCGACCATCGCGTCGCGCCGGCCGGTGTCACCCCGTTGGGGTGAAGGAATCGGAGGTTGGACGCCGACCCAGGGCGTTGCCCTGGGCTGAGGAATTTGACCCCGTTGAGGTCGGCGGAGACCGCCTGAATTCTTGCGAATCCAGCAACGCTGTAATTCACCCGTCTGTTAATCCTTATCCGTGTCATCCGTGCGATCCGTGGTTGTCGTCTGGTCCCGTGATGGCTTGCTGCTCCAATTGAACGACAATTCCCGCGCCGATGTAACTCGATCATTTCCCACCGGGGGGCTTACGCCCCCCGCTCGCCTATTTAGAATACCAATTCACGGCTCACTGTCACGCTTGGGCTGGAATGAACCGATGATGTCCAGCACCTCCTCGGCCATCGGCTCGTCGAAAACGCCGTCGAGCCCGTCGCTATCGACCAGCGTGAATGGGGGCTCGTAAAGCCGTTCAACTTCGATCGAGCCGTATTTGCTGATGTGGTTCTGCAACAGGTCGAGGAACCTGATCTGGTGCGACGCCAGGTTGGGGTGCTGGGTCACGAAAGCGGTAAACCGCTCATGCACCGCACGCGCGTCGAGGCCGATGATGCCGCGGATCGCCTGGTCCAAATGCCCGGCCGACTCGGGGAAATAATCGGTCAAGTCGTGCAGGTCGAGCGATGGATCCTGGGTGAGGACCAGCGAGCAGAGAGCTTCCAGGTCGGCCTGGTTCACGGGCTGGCCCAACTTGATCTTCTGCAACGTCTCGTTCCGGTCGATAATCTCCAAGAGCACGGTTTGCACGCGGTTGCGGTAGGCGGCCATCTGCAAGCCCGGCAACTTGACCTTGTGCCGCTTGCGCTCGGTCAGGGCGTCGTCTTCGGCGACGTCGATCACCTTGGCCGCGCCGCCGGGCGGAAGTTCGATGGGGCGGTAACGGACGATCGCGCGGAGCTCGCGGCGCACCTCCTCCAGGGCCGCCACGGTGATCTGTTCCCAGAAGTCCGTGCTTTTCACGCGCTCGATCGTCGCCAGCTTGATGCGGACCTGGCTCAGGTTGACCGGCAAGCCGGCGACCAGGTTCACGAGGTTCCCCTTCAGGTCGTCGAACTCGGCCGAGCGCTGAATGAGTGCCGTCTGGAGCCGGGCGATCAGACGGTCGAAGTGCCAGGCGGGCTCGTGGCCGGCGATGTTGCACCATTGCATCAAGGGCGCGATGTCATGCACCAGCGTGGCGCGGGTGGCCGCGTCGTAGCGGCGCAAGGTCTCGGGCTGCTTGACGCTCTGCACCTCGCGCCATCGGTCGCGCACGGGAATCGACTTCTCGGGCAAGGCGGCGACATTCTGGGCCAAGAGCTCGGCGGCCAGATCCAGCGCCGGCGCTTGCTGGTGCCGGATGGCGGCCTCGATCAACCCCAACCGCGCCTCGAACACCCGCTGGGCGAGCGACTTCGATTGGGCCGGCTCCGCCTCCTTATATTCCTGGTCGAAGCGGTCGAAGTTGCCCCAATGGTCGAAAATCTGGAAATGCGTCTTGTTCCGCCCCGGGCCGAGCAGGTTTTCGCACAATCGCGTGCCGCGGCCGATCATCTGCCAGAATTTGACATAGGAATAGACCGGCTTGGCGAATACGAGGTTCACGATTTCCGGCACGTCGATCCCCGTGTCGAGCATATCGACCGAGATGGCGATCGTCAGCTCGTCGTTGTTCTCCAGGCCCTTGAAGTCGTCGATCAGATCCTCGGCCCGCGGGTCGTAGTGGTCGATGACGCGGCAAAAGTTGCCGCCGAATTGCGGAAACATCTCA
>DATLQY010000481.1:0-7609 GCA_035534975.1 Pirellulales bacterium | reverse complement strand
TGAATGTCTCATTCTCGACCGCGTGGGATATAGATTTATTGACCGTCACACCTGGAGGCTTTCGATATGGCGATTGCCGAAGACACGGTTCGCGAGGCGCTCAAGCAAGTCGTGGACCCGGAACTGTTCGTGAATATCGTCGACCTGGGGCTGATCTACACGGTGACGGTGGCCGAGGCGGAGGAGGGGAAATCGAACGTCTCGATCGAGATGACGATGACCAGCCCCGCCTGCCCGGCCGGCCCGCAGTTGATCCAGAACTCGAAGGACGCCATCGGCCGGATCGAAGGGGTCGGCCAGGTCGAGGTAAAGCTCGTCATGATCCCCCCCTGGACGCCCGACCGGATGACCGAGGACGCCCGCGACCAGTTGGGCATCTTCTAGCCGGCTCGTTCCCACGCTCTGCCGACCCGCTGAACGGGTACCCCGAACGCGCCTTCGGCCGCTCCGCGGCCACGTGTATGATGGACTGGATGGACGCCGACCGCACGACGAACCGCCGCCAGTTTCTCACTGGCCAGGCGGCCACTGAGGCCCTGGCCGACCTGGCGACTCGCGGCGAGGTGAGTCCGTCGTCGCCCCCTACCGCCGATCCGGCCGCCGAGCCCTACCTGTTGCAGCTCGGACGGCGCGCGATGGCTTGCCGGTTCGAGGCTTATCTCAACGCCGGCCAATACCCACACGCTACCCAAACGGTGCTCGAAGCGCTCGACCTGATTGACCAGCTCGAAGCGCAAATGACCGTCTACCGCGATTCGAGCGAGCTGGCGAACATCAATCGCCTGGCCGCACAGGAGCCGGTTCGCGTCGAGCGGCGGCTGTTCGAGCTGTTCGAGCGGGCGGCTGAACTGCACCGCCAGACGCGCGGCGCGTTCGACATCACGTCCGGACCATTGACGAAAGTGTGGGGCTTCTTTCGGCGCCAGGGAGCAGTGCCCGGCGATGCGGACCTGGCCGCCGCCCTGGCCAAGGTCAGCGGCGACAATCTCCAGCTCGACGCCAACGCCGGCACCACGCGGTTCCTGGTTGCAGGAATGGAGCTGAACTTGGGGGCGATCGGCAAAGGCTACGCGCTCGACCGCGTCGCCGAGCTGATGCTGGCGGCCGGCGTCGGCGATTTCCTTTGGCACGGCGGGCAAAGCAGTATATTGGCGCGCGGATCGCGGTCGGGCGGCGAGGGGGGCTGGCTCGTCAGCCTGCGCCACCCGCTTCGACCCGAGCGTACGTTGGCGGAAATCAGGCTCCGCGACCGGGCCTTGGGCACGTCGGGTTCCGGCACGCAGTTTTTCCGCCACCGCGGCAAACGGTACGGGCATATCCTCGATCCACGCACAGGCCGGCCCGCCGAGGGAGTGTTCTCCGCCACCCTGCTGGCCCCAACCGCCGCCGAAGCCGACGCTCTGGCCACAGCCTGCTATGTGCTCGGCGCAGAACAGGCGCTCGCGCTTTGCGGCGGCCGAAGCGACCTGGGCCTTTTGATGCTTGTGCCTGGCAGCGGCCAGAGCGCCGTCGAATTCGTCACCAGCGGGTTGACCGAGGCCGATTGGCGCTTGACAGGCGACGTTGGTCCCGTTCGCTGACGATCCCCGCCGTATTCGGTTGACGCTGGTCCGCCTCCGCATACAATGGGGGGATTCACAACCCTTGCCGGTTCGTACCGGCGCCCGACATGGTACGCGATGGCCGGCAAACGCTATTTGATGATCCCCGGCCGTACGACCAAACAGGGCCAGCAGATCAATGTCGGCAAGGAAAACGCCGAGTACCAGACGATTGTCAATACCTTGACGATGCATGCCGACGATATGAAAGAGGCCGGGATCGCCGAGGGGTCAACCGTGAAGATCAAAACTGAGCATGGCGAAACCACTTTTCAATGCCAGCAGGGGAAAATCCCGCTAGGGATGATTTTCGTCCCCTATGGCCCCCCTACCTGTCGCCTGATGGGTGGCGATACCGATGGAACGGGCATGCCGACCTCCAAGGGATGGGAGGTTGAATTAGAACTGGTGCCGACGGAAATCGCCGCGGCAACGGAACCGTGAAAGCAATGAATATATCGCAGGAGTACGAACATGGCGTTTGCCAGGTTTGATGAAGCTGTCCAGGAAAGCGAAAATACGCTGGTCCCTGCCAGCCCGGCTGAGGAGCAATCGCAGCAGCCTCTTGCTTGGGAGCAGATCGAGGCCGGGAGATTCATGCCGCGCCGCACCCGCGGGAGTTTTCGCGGTGGCGTCCTCGGGTGAACATTCGTCGTGCCGCCCCGTGTGGGCGAGAACGGGATTTCGTGAAATTGAAAACTGAGCACGGAACATTGAGAGGACGGCCGCAATTATCGATGGCGGCGAACTGACCGTAGGGTGGGACAAGCTCGCCTAAGGCGAGCGCCGGCCCACCAAACCCGCGTGGTGCGATGGTGGGCCGGCGCCCGCTGCGCGGTCTTGTCCCACCCTACTGTTTGTGACGAACAATGTTCCAACGCACTTGAGAATACAGATTGAGGGACAGCCGAAATGATCGACGGCGGAGAACTGACCGTAGTCAAAAACGCGACATGTACTTTTTGCGGCTGCGTTTGCGACGATATCGAGCTGCACGCCGACGGCGAGCGGATCACCAAAACCAAACATGCGTGCAGTCTCGGGGAATCGTGGTTCCGCAACCACACCGCCGAACGCCTCTACCCCGATGCACTGATCGACGGACAGCCGGCCACCGTCGACGAGGCCATCGAACGCGCGGCCGACTTTTTGCACCAGGCCCACATGCCTTTGGTCTATGGTCTTAGCAATGTCACCTGCGAGGCACAGCGCGAAGCCGTGACGCTGGCGGAGTTGGTCGCCGGAGTGATCGATAGCCATACGTCGTTGTGACACGGCCCCACTGAAATAGCCGCCCAGTTGGGCGGTAAGGTTTCCTGTACGCTGGGCGAAGTCAAGAACCGGGCCGACTTGATCATTTATTGGGGCGGCAACCCGGCCGAATGCCATCCCAGGCACTTCACCAAGTACACTCTCACGCAAAAAGGCAAGTTCGTCCCCAACGGCCGCAAGGGCCGCACGATGGTGCTGGTGGACATTCGCGAAACCCCCAGCGGGCGCGCGGCCGACATCTTTCTGCAAATCCGCCCGACCAAGGACTTCGAGGTGATCACGGCGCTGCGCGCGATCATCAAGAACCAACGCGTCGATCCCCGGCTGGTGGCGGAAACCGGGCTCACCGTCGAGCAACTTCAGGACTTCGCCGAACGGATGAAGCGCGCTCGGTTCGGCGTGCTGTTCTTTGGCATGGGAATCTCCATGACCCGCGGCAAGCACATGAACTCCGCCGCTATCCTGACGCTGGCCGCCGAGCTCAACGCTTTTACCAAGTTCGTGGCCATGCCGATGCGCGGACATGGAAACGTGACCGGTTCCGACGTGGTCATGCGCTGGACTACCGGCTATCCGTTCGGCGTAAACTTCAGTCGGGGCTACCCTCGCTACAACCCGGGCGAGTATTCCACCATCGACCTGCTGGTGCGCGGCGACGTCGACGCCGCGCTCATCCTGGGCGCCGATCCGGGGGCGACGATGCCCCAGCCGGCGATCGATCATCTGAAACGGATTCCGACGATCGTGCTCGATCCGAAGGTCACGCACACCAGTCACCTGGCGCGCGTGCATATCACGACGGCGGTCACGGGCGTCAGCGCGCCGGGCACCGTGTACCGGATGGATGAAATTCCACTCCCGCTGCGCCCGGCCCTTCGCTCGCCCTACCCGACCGACGAGGAGGTCATCCGCCGCATCCACCAGGCCGCCGCCAAAAGGCCAGCCTGGCATGCGGCATCGAACGGCAAGTTGGCCACAGCGTAGGGTGGTGGGCACTGCCGACCAACACGATCGGACACCCCGCTCGACCGGAAACCCCGGCGCGTGTAGAATCGTGCCCGTGGGGCAGGTTTCCAACCTGCCATAAATAGATAAATATACTTCGCGCGGATTGGAGTGAGACGTTGGTTGTCAGGCACAGACCCCATCCCGCCTTGTGCGGGTGGTGAATAAGATCGCGTGCTAGCACGGCTCCCTGAGAATCCCCCCGTGCCCATGTATCGCCCTGGCCTGATGCCGCCGTAGGCGGCATCAGGCCGGGGCGAAAAGGGATGGTTTGGCCGCGTGAGTGTAGCACGCCATCTTCTTCACCCGCCAGGCTTGGAAACCCGCCCCACAACCAAGCACTTTTCGACGAAGCGGTGACGATGGCCTATAGCGATTTTGATCTCAAGACGGCGGTGCACCGGTTCGCGTTGGCCGAGGTTCGTAACGCGGACTTGTTCGCCGAAGTCGAACCGATCGAACCCAGCGAGCGCTTGAGCACCTGGTTGGACACGTTCGCGCCGGTGGCCCTGGGCGTCAACTCGGAAAAGGCCCGCAGCGAGTTCATCATCGCTCCGATCCTGGCCGAAGCGAAACTCCAAGTAGGGAATTCGGTCAATGTCCTCCCGGGCGTCACGTTCGACGTGGATAAGGGACAAGGGCTGTCGGGTTTTTGCGATTTCTTGATCGCGCGGTCTCCGGAAATCTACTACGTCGAGGGTCCCGTTCTGGCCGTCGTCGAGGCCAAGAAAGAAGATCTTGTCGCCGGACTGGGACAGTGCGTTGCTGAAATGGTGGCAATTCGGCTGTTCAATGAACGCGAGGGAACACCGCTCCCGGAAGTCTTCGGCTGCGTAACGAGCGGAAACAATTGGCGGTTCTTGAAGTTGGAAGGATCTAAAATGTTCATCGATCGGCCGGAGTACTACCTTCGGAATTCCGCGAAAATCCTTGGGATCTTGGTGAGTATCGCGCGCGGATGAGCTTCGTGGTGCTCATGCTGACGGGTGCAATGGGGGACCGTTCTTGCTACAATGCCGGTGGTATTCGCTGAAAACGAGGTGCGTGATGATGACCATGGTTGATCAGATTGCGGCGGCGATCCTACAGCTCGCGCCCGAGGACGTCCGACGGTTGACGGTATGGCTCCTCGATTTAGATCAACAGCGATGGGATGCGGAACTGGAGCGAGACGTCGCTTCCGGCAAACTCGATATGTTGGGGGAGGAGGCCATCGCGGACTTCAAGGCCGGCCGTTGTCGGCCTCTTTAATGCACCACACGAACCCCCGATTCTGGGAGTGCTACAAGGCGCTGGCGGAGCCTGTTCGCCGCACTGCGGATCGCTGCTACGAATTGCTACGTGAGGATCCGAGCCACCCATCTCTGCACTTCAAGAAGATCGGGAAGTATTGGTCGGTGCGAGCGGGGTCCGCCCATCGAGCATTGGGAATAGAAATCGAGGATGGGATTCTATGGTTCTGGATCGGGACACACGCCGAGTATGAACGGCTGGTCCAACAAGGCTGAAGGAGATTCAATGCTGCGGATAAAAGGGGGCAAGGTCTACGATCCGGCCAATGGGATCGACGGCATGGTGCAGGACGTCTGTATTTCGGACGGCCGTATCGTCGCCGCCGTCGACGGCGGCCGCACGATCGACGCGGCGGGCATGCTGGTCTTTCCCGGCGGGGTCGATATTCACACCCACATCGCCGGCGCTGCCATCAACTTCGCCCGCGCCATGACGCCTGAAGATCACCGCCGCGCCCACCCCTTTCTCCACACGCCGCTACGTCGAGCGGGGGTCGGCGGGGCGACGCCCAGCACCTTTGCCACCGGCTACCTGTATGCCGGCATGGGCTGGACCACCGTCTTCGAGGCGGCCGTGCCGGTGCTCACCGCCAAGCACACGCACGAAGAGCTCCGGGACACTCCGATCGTCGACAAAGGTTGCTGCGTCTTGATGGCCAACAACGAGATCCTGTTCGACCAACTGGAGGCGGGCGAGATGGAGCGCGCCAAGCACCTTGTGGCCTGGCACATCTGGGCCTCGAAGTGCTACGGGGTCAAGGCGGTCAACCCGGGCGGCGTCGCGGCCTGGAAATGGGGCAAAGACGCCAAGACCCTCGCGGGACCGGTCGAAGGCTACGGCAAGGTGACGCCCGCGAAGATCATCTCCAGCCTGGCCCAGATCGTGGACGACCTCGGCTTGCCGCACCCGCTCCACCTGCACTGCAACAACCTGGGCGCGCCCGGCAACATCAGCACCACGCTGGAGACCATGAAGGTCCTGGAGGGAAACCGGGCCCACATGGCGCACTTGCAGTACCACGCCTACGGCGGCGACGACTGGCACACGATCCGCTCCGAGGCGTCGGCGATCGCCGAGTACTTCAACGCCCATCCCAACCTCACGGCCGATGCCGGCGCGGTGTTGTTCGGCGAAACCGTCACGATCACCGCCGATGGCCCCTGGCAGCACCTGCTCTATAAGCTCACCGGCAGGAAATGGGGAAACCTCGACGTCGAGAATGAGACCGGCTGCGGGATCGTTCCCTATGTGTACAAGGCCAGCAACCTGGTCAACGCCGTACAGTGGGCCGTGGGTCTGGAACTCTTGCTGCTCATCAACGACCCCTGGCGGATCTTCCTGACCACCGACCATCCCAACGGAGGTTCATTCTGGCGGTACCCCGAAATCATCCGGTTGCTGATGGATGTCGACCATCGTCGCGAGCGCTTGGCCAGGCTACCGCCCAAGGCGCGCGAGCGGACCGTTTTGGCTGACCTGGACCGGCAATACACGTTGTCCGAAATCGCCATCATCATTTCAGCGGGGCCGGCCCGGGCCTTGGGTCTGACCCAAAAAGGGCACCTCGGCGTGGGCGCCGATGCCGACGTCGTCATTTACGACCACGACCCGGATGCGGCCCGCATGTTCGGCTCGCCTCGCTATTGCATCAAAGGGGGCGACGTCGTGCTCGAGGACGGCGAAATTCGCGAGACGCCCCTGGGCCGCACGTTCGTCGTCCAGCCCGCCTACGACGAAGGCATCGAAGAATTCCTGCGGCCGTTGTTTCAGCAGTATTACACCATGTCGTTCGACAACTACCCCGTGGAGTTGGAGCGCGTCGCGCGATCGGAGCAACGGGCCTGCCTATGATCACGCTGACCCTCAAACAGCAGCCCGTCGTCCCGCTGGAGGCCGAGATCCTATCGCCCGACGTGCTCGGCGCGCTGGCGCACGCTGAGCTGCGGGCCCAGCCGGTTTTTCTGGGAAAGCGGCAATATCGCCTGGATGAGTTCTTCGAGGTCGAAGGCGAGGGGGGTGACGATCTGGAGATTCACGGCGATGCGCGGCAAGTCAAATGGATCGGCCGCGGTATGACGCGCGGCCGTATCAAGGTCGTGGGCAACGTCGGCATGCACCTGGGCGCCTATTTGCAAGGTGGCACCATCGAAGTCCACGGCAACGCGGCCGATTGGGTCGGCGGCGAAATGTCCGGCGGCTTGGTCCGAATTCGCGGCAACGCCGGCGGACAAGTGGGAGCGGCCTACCGGGGGAGTATCTCGGGAATGCGGGGAGGGTCGGTCCTCATCGAAGGCACCGCCGGCATGGAAATTGGCATGCGCATGAAGCGGGGGACCATCGTGGTTGGCGGCGCCGTGCGAGATTTTGCCGGCTTGCAAATGAAGGGGGGCAGTATCTTTCTCTTGGGTGGCGCCGAAATTCGCACCGGCGCCTGGATG
>DATLQY010000480.1:0-9239 GCA_035534975.1 Pirellulales bacterium | reverse complement strand
GAGGTCGGCGTTCTTGGGCGGCCACGCCGTGTCGAACGGGTAGAGCCCCAGCCCGCGCCGCGTGGGACAGTAGAACAAGCCCAGCACCGTCTGGTTCGCCTGGGCCGCCAGTTCCCGCTTCACCGTGTCGGGCTGGCTGGCCCCCAGCGCGGCCAGGTCGCGCTGCTCGACGTAGGGCAGGATGTTGTAGATCCAGCCGCCGGGCTGGTTCAGCCCCGTGCCGCGGTCGGGATCGCCGAACCACTGGAAGCCCCAGCCGTTGGAAGGCAATCGGCCGTGCGCCGATTCATGGTTGCCGATCGCCTGGGCCATGTTCCGCAGGTTGTTCTTGCACGTGTTCCTCCTGCCCGCCTCCCGCGCCGCCTGCACGGCGAAGAGCAAGAGCGCGAGCAGCAGGCCGATGATCGAGATCACCACCAGCAATTCCACAACTGTGAAGCCGGATCCTTTCTTGCGCATGTTGCACCGATGTATTCGGAGGTGAACGCTCCGTTGGCGGCCCCACGCTGATCTTCGCGTCGGGCGCCTTTGGTTTGGCACTAGCATGTCGCGTTTTGAGTGAACGAAATCATTGGATATCCGCCCGCTCCGCCAGCGACACAGGTGCATAGCGTAGTGAACGAGCAGTCGCCGTTGGCGAGGTTCCGGCAACCGCATGTCCAATAGGTGCCATTACCGCAAACCGGGTAGGGGGTAGGTCCCGGAATGGCCTGGCAGAATACACCTGAAACCCCGGACGCCACGCAACACTTAAATAGCGCGGTACCGGCGGTCCCCTGGTAGATAATGCAGGCAGTGCCGGTCTGCGTGCATTGCGCCGCCGTAAAAATCCCTTCAAGACAGCTCCCACAGTTGGCCCCGTTGACTGCGGTACAGTTCGCCGGCCCGTACTCGTTCGTGGCCAGCGCGACGCGCCCAAGCGCGGCAACCAGGGCGAGCAGGCTCAGAGCAACGAACGGGGTACGGATTCGGTGGGACAACATGAGATTCTCCTTTTCGGTTGGGCCTGATTGGAAACACGATGAACAAAATCCCTGCAAGCCGCGAGCGGCTCAGGCGCCGGGGACGCCTTCTACGGAGCTTACGCCGATTGGGCGGCGCATGCGCCGACGCGCCACCGCGATGGCAAGCGCGAGGGCCGCGGTCGCGGCAAAGGCCGCAAGCACCCACCAACGTTTGGCTTTCGCGGCGGCAACGGCAGGGGCGTCCGGCGTCCCGACACGATAGCTCTTCTTGATCTGGCTGTTTTCGACTTCGTAAACCGCGGTCCCGTCGGGGAACACGACGTCTTCGAAGTACGCCTGCTCGTAGGACGGATGAAGCGACGCTTCCTCGACGGTCAACCGATAGCGCCCATGCACCTCGAGCTTGCGTTGCATCATCAGGGTCAAACCGTCGTACAACGTGACCTCCGCGCGGAACGGAAACCAGACGCCGGGGGCGATTTCGCGGAAATCCGAGGCGGCGCCCTCTTCACTCGGAATGTCTTTGGAATAGTTATAATAAAACCCACGCGTTCGCACCGGCATGTAGTTTCGTTCTTCCGCCAGCCAGACTTCCGAGCGATTGGCGCGCAGGTCCGGTTCAACGACGGTTGTGATCCAGACCTTGTGGCACCGCAGGCCGTCCACGTCATCTTCGCCCATGTAGGCGTATTCGAAGCGTTGCCCTTCGGACCGCCGCCCAAGCGGGTGCGCCTCGAAGGCCTTCATTCCCGAGAGATACGTCGATAGCGGTACCTGGACCACTTTCCGCAAAAGCAGCATGTGCGGATACATGAAATCGTGGTCCTGCTCCCGGCCGGGAATGATGTTCCCGATGCCGCCGTATTCATAGAGCCGCGTCGTCGTCCCGTCGAACGCGCGCGTGCAGTCGGCTGAAAGCTCGGCGCTCGGCGTGGTGTTGGTTCCCTTCCGATCAAGCCGAAACAAGCCCCCCTGGTTGACGTAGTGCATGCTGGAGCTCGTCGCCTTGATTTCCTCGCTCACCACCGGCCCGCCATGCATCTGCATGATTTTCGCCGGCTCGAAGTTCCCCATCTCGTATTCGAGCCTCAGCTTGACGTCGTGGTTTTCGTAGAGCGCTTCGTTGCGTTTCACGTTCTCGAGAATGTCTTGGAACGTGACGTCGGCGCGAACCCGCAACGTCCAAAAAAGAATAACCAGCAATGCGATCGTCGTCGTTCTCATGGCGTGACCACTAGCTTGAGGGAAAGTTCGTTTTCGACACCGTCGGCGGCAAGACGCACGACCGATTCCGAGGCCGCGATCTCGCCGTCGGCTGAGAGCCGCAGTCGCCGCTGCATGGCGCCCACGGCACCGACGTCTTCGACGCGCAGGCCGGGCGGGCCATCGACCAGCCGCACGCGGCCCACCGCCCCGGCCGCCGGTCGGCTCATGACCAGCACGGTGGCAGGCCGGCGGCGGCCCGTCGCTGGGTCTTTACGCAAGAAAGCCTTGGCGGGTACGAGCAGCACAGGCTCCGCCAACCGCGCGTGCAGCGGCACGCGCATCACGTAGTCGGAGTCAGTTAGATGGAGATCCAGCGTGCCGTAGTGGTCCCCGAACGGCAGTTTAGGGGCGAGCGTAACGCGGATGACGATGGCCCCATCGTCGTCCGCAAACGTGGCGACCTTAAAGGCTTCTTGGGCGTACCCGACCTGCAGGTTCTCGACCGACACCGCCGGCTTCCCAGGCACGCTTTCGACGCCGAGCTCATTGTGGAACTCGGCGGCTTGCTCGCGCGACAGGTTGCCAAATTCAACGTAACCTGGCGAAACGGCGAATGGTGCCGGGCAGCGCGCCATTACGGCGCAGCTCGCGACCTCGAGCGGCGCGTCCTTACTCCGCGCATCTTTAGTATGGACCGTGACGGTCGCGTTCTTTTCCCAGTTCGCGTGTTCCGGGAGCTTGATGCCCAGTTCGATGGCCTGCTCTTCGCCGGGTGCAATTGTGCCGGCGGTCGGCTGGGGCTTCGTGCAGCCGCACGACGTCGTGATTGTAAACTCCAGCGCCGCGGTGCCGGTGTTTGTCACGACCAATTCGCCCCGCAATGTCTCATTCGGCTTGCCGTCGCCAAGGTCGAGGCGATGGGTCGAGAGCTCGACGCGTGGCGCTTGAGCCGTTTCGACGGTAAGATCGAGGCCATCGGCCGAAACTTCGGTTTGGGCGACGTCAGCAGTTCCGGCAAGATTGGAACCGATCCACATTCGACAACTCGTGATGGCCCACGCTGAGCCGGCGGCGGCAAGAAGCAGCATCGCGGCGATGAATTGACCGCCGCGCCGCTGACGGGAGATAAAGCGTCGAAAATCGCTCAGTGAAATCCGCATTGTCCGTCCTCGATCACCTTAGAATTGCGAGACGAGTTACCGATCGATAGCGCGCATCATAACCGCGCCACGGGGCGCGTCAATGAATTTTCGGTCCCCACTTTATCCCAGTTCTTCGCGCCCCTTATCTGCGCGACTCGTGGTTGACCTTCCAGCCGAACGACCGCCCTTTGTCGAGGCAGATTAGGTGGATGCGGTTCTGGCCCTCATTCAAATGACCGAGAACGGAGCTCAGGAACTTTATGCGCCCTTTCGCGCCGCGGTGAGCGAAGGCAACGGCGACCGGTTGAATCCAACCGGCCGCTTCTCCGGCGCCGAGCACCTGACGCTGCGTGTAGGCGCGTGGGGCGACGGCTGGTCTGATCAACTCATCGTTCAGCATCCATTCGCCCGAGGCTGAGTTCCAGCGGAGTTTTTCCGGCCGAGCGACCTCGCCGGCACCGTCCACGGCCTTTGCGCGTTTCGGAGAAGCATCGGCCGGTGTGGCTGGTTTTTCCGCTGGTTCCCTTTCGTCCTTCGCATTGACGACGGCGGCCGGCGCGGATCGCAACTTGCCCTTGGTGAAGTCGTTTTGAAGATGCGCGCAGAGTTCGACGCCGGCCTGCGTGACGATGAAGCAAGTGTTCGGTGCGAAGGTGAGCACCGCGGCCATGCGAAACGTGCGCCGTGCGCCGCGGTCGCGCGGCGCCGCCGCGGCTGGTTTCGAGTCGCGCGCGCCCCCCTTGGCGTTGCGCCGCCGCGCCCTGGACGAGTTTGCCGATCGTCGGCCGCTGCGCGTGGTCTCGAGGCGGAACGCGACCAAATCACGATCGACCAGCCAACACATTTCGGCGTCGGTCAAGGCGAAGTCGTCGCGCAATATGCCAAGTGATACCGCGCAATTCCAGGGATCCCACGAAGCTTGCTGTTCGATGGTCTGTGGCAGCGAGGCGCTCCAAGCCTCGCGAAGCCGCATGAACGCGGCGATCACGCGCGGCGCGACGAGCATGGTTCCACCCATCGCTTCGACCCAGGCTTTGAAGTGCTCGTCGACCACTGGCCGGGTTGTGCCAACGCCCTCTCGTCGTCGCTTTGCCATCACGCACCCCATCGATTTCGTGAGATATGATTTACTGGACAAGCGCTGGGGGGGGGGGTGAACCCACCCTAGCGCCAGGATTATCGTAGCTCGGCCGCGATCGAACGTCAATCGGATTCAGCCGTTCCAGCGGCGGCGGGCAGCCCGAGCTCGCGACGCACGCGGTTCGCGTCGTTCAGCGTGATATTGTAGATCAAGAACGAATAGGCCACTCGATCGCAAGGTTCGAAAAAACGGAAATACTCGAAGTTCGGCCCGTCCGGGTCGATGGTCCGCGACCACCAGCCGCCGCACTTCGCCGGCCAATGCGTGCCGTGGAGAAAGTTGACGTCGATGGCGTACCAGCCGGGCGACGGCCCCGTTTCGTCGAGCGGCGCCACATCAGTCACTGGTTGCGGCGCAGCGGCCGGCGACCGACCGCCGGCGACGGCCCCGGGCCGACGCTGAGGCGCATCGTCGGGCGCGCTAGGAGGCGCCGGTGCCGTTGGTGGGCTCGCGGCGCCATCAACAGGGGGCTTATGTCCCGCGCTCGCCTTCCCACTGCACGTCGATCTTGGCAACAAGCTCGCACTGGAATCACCGGGGGGCTTACGCCCCCCCGCTCGCCTTCAACGGATGAGAGGGACCGACGGGCGGCAAGGTGTATTCGATGCCCGCCAACTCGGGGTCGATCCAGCCGAACGAGGCAACCCCCAGCGGCCGCGCTTGAGGATTCCGATCGAACCAATCCGTGAGGTACAGCAAGTCCTGCCCGCACGCGGTGTTGCTTTCCAACAAATAGTTGTGGCCATTTTTCGGCCCGCCGACAAGCAGGTTGAAGTAGGAAATGCTGTGGGGGCAAACCGACAAACTTGCCAGGGCGCTGGCGGCGACGCAGGTCCAACAGGTGGTGCGAAACCACAGGCAGTGACGAATGAGAGACTCTCGGATTCCGGCGCGGACGGCCTGGGAAGGCCATCCCACACACTGCGTCCCAGACAGGCACTTGCCGCACCAGATGAAGAGAAACGGCAAGGCCGGGATCGTGTAGCGCACGTGGTTGCTGAAACCGGTTTGCGAGCTGACCAACGCCAGGATCGCGACGGCGGGCGCGAGCAAGTACAACTCGTTTGAAAGTCGTACCGGCCAATGGATTTCACTGGTCTCGACGGTGGCCGCGAAGTCCGACGCATCACGCCCAGCGTGCAGCTAAAGCTGGTGGCAAATGAAGCGGAATGTCCCATTCTCGGCCGCGCGTGTTCTAGCCCTGCGGCGGGCAATTGACGTAGAATGCCGCCATGGTCTTCGGTCCCGCTTGGCAAACCGCGCGCAACATCGAGCTGAACTCGCTCACGGAGACGCGGCCGGACGCCGCGCGTGCGCAGGTGCGCGCGGCGGCCGAACGGTTGCTGGCCGACCTGGCCCGCGGCGAGCGACTCACGTCCGGTTGGAACGACGAGCCGTTGTCGTTCGCGCTGGTGCGAACCGCGATGGATCAGTGCGTTAGCCGCCTGGCCGAAACGGGACTCTGGGGACGTGACAACCAACCGCTCTCGAACGAATTCTGGGCGATCGCCGGGAAGATCTTGAGCCGCGGCCCGATGCAAGTGCGTGCCCGCACCAAGCCACGCGGCTACGCGGGCGACCATGAGCTGTTCGCCTGGATTTGCGACGGCCTCGACACGCCGGACCCTTTGGGCCGCCAGTTCGACCGCTATTTTCAACAGCAAGCGGCTGTCGAGTCGGTGCGGGCACGGACCGATCAGATCGCCGCCGCGATCGCAACACGGTGCTTCCGCATCGACGGCGCCGGCGAACCGTTCCGAGTGGCCAGCGTCGGTTCTGGACCGGCGATCGACATCGAGCGCGCCGCGAAATTGCTGAACGAGTCACAGCGCCGCCGGCTGGCCGTGACGCTCCTGGATCTCGATGCCGAGGCGCTGGAACACGGCCGCGAGCGGCTGGGCGGATGGTTGCATGAGGAACAGTTGACGCTGGTCCGCGACAATCTCTATCGCCTGGCCGACAAGCCCGCCGCCGCCGCGCCGCTGGCCGGGGCCGACGTGCTCGTGTGCGCGGGCTTTTTCGACTACCTGGCGGACGAGCCGGCCAAGACGCTGCTCGGTCTGTTCTGGCGGCACTTGGCGCCGGGGGGGATGTTGCTGGTCGGCAATTTCGCGCCCCATTGCCCGACGCGGGCATTCATGGAGTGGATCGGCAATTGGTACCTGATCTACCGGAGGGCCGACGAGTTGGCGCGGTTGGCCGAGCAAGCCGGAATCCCCGCGCCGTGCGTGCGCATCGGCGCCGAACGGATGGGAATCGACTTGTTTCTATGTGCGACGAAAGATTGCCGAGGATTCACCAACTCGTAGGGTGGGACAAGATCGCGGAGCGATCGACGGCCCACCATCCGTTATCACATGGAATCATCGCGATCGGCCCGACTACCTCGATGGTGGGCCGGCGCTCGCCGTAGGCGAGCCGACCCGCTGCGCGGGTGCCCCGCCACCCTACGGCCGGAATGCACGCTTCTCCGGCTCGTAGGGTTTACATGGCGTGGATTCAACAAGCTGATCCAAATGCTTCGCGGCTACGAAACACGCAGACATCTAACTCAGTAGCCTGTCGCGGCCAGGCCGTCGCGTTGAGGCGACTGGGTTCCTACGTCGAACCAATCGGAGGCGGCGGCTCCTGCCGGTCGACGTCGGTCCGCGGGGCAACGCGTACCCGCGCTCGGCATGCGCGGCCGCCGCGGCTCAGATCTCGCGGCCTGCACCGTGTCGGCGCCCCACATGATCCGGTCGGAAGGGACCATCTCCAGCCATTCCTGGTACGCGCGCTTCGCCATCGTGTAGCTCAAGGTGGGCAGCCAGACCGAGTCGATCCAGACGTTCCTGTGCCGCATCGCGATCACGCCCGTCTCGCCCGTCCAGGGAAAGCCGCCGTGAAACAACACGAACTTCGTCTTGGGGTTGGCCTCGATCAGATCGACCAGCAGGATCGGGTTCGTCGGTCATGGTCTCGAAGTCGACGCCGTACAGGTCGCGAAAAGCCGGGAGCAGGTAACGGTAGAAGCTGGTCGCCCGCGCGTCGTCGAAGTCGCTTTTGGCCGATTTCCACCACCCGTCGAACGTGGCCCCCTTGGGCCAGGGCGAGAGCCGATTAGTCCAGGGGTAATAGCTGCCTTGCCAGAGCGAGTGCAACGTCATGCCGACGCCGCGATCGGTTTCGTCGCGGCCGGGGATCTCGTCGAACGCGCGGAGATGGTCGTGGGTGTCGATTGCCGGCATGGCGTCGAGCGCCGCCTTGAGCCGCTGGTAGAGCGGCGTTCGCTTGATGTCGCCGGCCCGCGCCGGCACGACCAGAAACAACGCAGGCAGCAAGACATAGAGGCGGTACATGGGTTACTCCGGAAGAAAGGCATTAGGCTTTGGGCTTTGGGCGTTAGGCGATAGGCATTACGAGTTGCGCGAAGACGCGATCGTGGCGAAAGGCAACGTATGCTCGGTAGCGGAACTCGTGAGAGTTCCGACCGTCTTGGACCATCGGTCGGAATTCTTATGAATTCCGCTACATCGTTCAGCATTTCCCCCCTATCGCCTAATGCCGCCTAACGCCTCCTCCGCCTTCTTCCTCCGTTTGCAAGCGGCACTCCGCCACTTTATGCTAACATCGCCGCCGCCCGACGGCGAGTCGCCGCGGGCCCCGATTTTCCACACACCAAGGACCGTCCCATGTTCCGCGCCATTTGCCTCGCGACCTTCTTCATCGTGGCGGGCTTCCAGGCCGCCGCTCCTTCGCCCGAATCGCCCGACCCGAAGGCGCCGGCGCCCATCGCCGCGAGGGACACGGTCTTCACCGAGGAAATGACCTGGATGGAGGTCCGCGACGCGCTGGCGGCGGGCAAGACGACGGTGATCGTGGCCACCGGCGGAGTCGAGCAGAACGGCCCCTACCTGGCAACCGGCAAGCACAACTACGTGCTGCGTGCCACGACCGAGGCGATCGCCCGCACGCTCGGCAATGCACTGGTCGCGCCGATCGTCCCCTTCGTTCCCGAGGGAGACATCGACCCGCCCAGCGGGCACATGCGCTACCCAGGCACGATCAGCGTCCGCGAGGAGACGTTTCAAGCACTTTTGACCGACATCTGCGCCAGCCTGCGCGCGCACGGATTCTTGGATATCGTGTTGATCGGCGACAGCGGCGGCAACCAGGCGGGCATGAAGCAGGTGGCGGCCGACTTCAGCGGCGGCCCGACCCGAGTGTACTTCATTCCCGAGTACTACGACTACACCGCGGTCGACGAGTGGCTGGCCGGTCAAGGCATCAAGGAGGTGTCGGAGGGGTTTCACGACAGCTTTGCGATCACGGCCATCATGATGACCGTCGATCCGAACACGGTGCGGATGACAGAGCGAGGCGACGCAGGCAAATTCAGCATCAATGGCGTCGACTTGGCCCCGGCGCCCAAGACGATCGAATGGGGCAAGAAAATCATCGAGTACCGCGCCAACGCGACCGTCAAGGCGATCAAGAAGGCCCTCGTTGGGCGCGGCGCGAAGAAGTAGCGATCGGTCAGCCGCGTGGGTTGTAGGGCTTAGGGCCAGGCCGTCGCGTTGAGGCGACTCGGTTCCTACGTCGAACCCATCGGTGGCGGCGGCTCCTGACCCCTCGACGTCGGTCCGCGGGGCAACGCGTACCCGCGCTCGGCATGCGCTGCCGCCGCGGCCCAGATCTCGCGGCCTTCCACCAATCCTGAAGCCAAGTCCAGGCTTCGGCGGACACCTGCACGGCGGGCTGACGCCCTTGTGCTGTCCGCCAACGCCTGGCCTTTATCACACGCGC
>DATLQY010000479.1:0-3748 GCA_035534975.1 Pirellulales bacterium | reverse complement strand
CAGGCGGGGTGATGGTGCCATTCGAACCACGCCGACCCGCGCCATGGACCGGCGTGGACCTGGCGTCCATCGCACTGGTCTATTTGGCCTCGAACGCAGCCATGGCGCTTTTCTTGACAGGCGACCCGGATATAGGTGCCTCGGGCGAAGCCGACGCGGCGATCGACCCTGCGCGGATGCCGGCCCTTTTGATGACCGGTGCTACGGTCAGCCTGGCGACTCTCGTGGCCGCCGTCGTATGGATTCGCCATCGCCGCCGCGCGGATTGGACGGACTTGGGTCTTGACCTGAGTCGGCTGCCAGCCGATCTATTCCTGGGCCTCGCCGCGTTCGCCGTCGTGAGCGTGCCGATCTATGCAATGCAAACCGGTTTGACAAAATGGTACGAAGTCATTTGCGACAATTTTCAATTGACACCCAGCGAACATCCGATCGTCAATGCGTTGCGGGCTGCGGAGCCTGGGTGGGGGCTGTGGTTGTCGAGTCTCGTTTCGGCCGTGCTGGTGGCGCCGGTTGTCGAGGAGTTCCTGTTTCGGGTGTTGCTGCAAGGCTGGCTGGAATCGCTGGGCAGCGACGCCGCAGCGCAAGTCGATCACGGACCGATGACCGCCGACGCGATTCCATCGACGTCCAGGCGCCCACCGTGGGCACCGATCGTGCTGAGCTCGGCGGTCTTCGCCTTGATGCACCTGGCGCACGGCGCCGACGTGGTGCCGCTCTTTTTCTTCGCGCTGGCGCTCGGCTATCTGTATCGGCAGACGCACCGGCTCTGGCCGTCGATGGTGGTCCATGTTTGTCTCAACGCTTGCACGCTTGGCATGCTTTGGTTGGGTTCCCCATCGTGATCTCGTAACGCCGAACTGGCTAAATCTCCTCACCCGCGGTATTATACATAGTTGGTGAGGAGTCCCGTACATGCGAGCATATTGGTGCCTTATTTCGATTTCGTTTGGACCGATGAGATCATCGCCCACCTCGCCGAGCATGGCATCGCGGCTGACGAGTTCGAAGTAGTCGTGTCCAATCCCAACCGTGTTGGCGTAAGCCGGTCTTCGGGACGACCGTGCTGTTGGGGCGACACACCGGACGGACGGGCTCTGTTTTGCGTTTATGAGTTTCTTGACGACGTAACGATTATTCCTGTCACCGCCTACGACGTGTCGGAATGAGCTCTCCGTACACTCCTGAATGGATAGCCTGGAGGTTGCCTCGATGGCCGATGCCAAAATAGTCCCCGGTGAGCTACTGGAACAATTGCGCGACGATCGCGAGAAAATCGCCGTCGAATTGCCCGATCTGATCGAGCGCGGCAAGCGACTCGATGAGGCGGCCTCTGAGACTTCATTAAGCGGAGTTCTGCGCCGTGCCATTCATCGCAGCAAGCGACCGTTGACGAGAATTGCCGCTGAGGCCGGACTCGATGTGCTCCGGCTTTGTGACTTCCTCGAAGGCACGGCGACGCTTCGATCAGACGTGCTCGACCGACTGGCCCAGGCGGTAGGCGCCACGATCAATCTAGAGCCCGTGTGCCCGCAACAACATACACCTGCCGATCCACCAGATCCCGCGCACGTCTAGGGCTCTTGTCCATGTACCGTAGCAAGTACCGCTACTTGCCCAGTTCGACCTTGAACCAAAGGATCCGTGCTCCGCTTTGCGCGATCACTGAATCGTCGACGTGTACACCCGCGCCGATGTAGCCATGCGCGTTGTGGTAGATATGGTCGCCGTGGTCGGCGAGGCAGCAATTCGTCAGGAAACCGACGTGGAAATCGTCGAACAGCACGTTCTGTCCGCGGCCCCCGTGGTTCGTGCTGCGGCAACCGGGCTGCTCTTCTTGCGGAGCATCGGCCATGAGGGCGAATTGTTTGCGTCCGCGGTGCTTGTGCCCTTGGTACACGCCGTCCTGGTAGTACCCAAAGGAATAGCCGTAATCCCCGCCCATCCGGCGCTGCAACGCCGCAAGTTGCTGGGGACCGGCGGTCTGGAGTTCCACGAGCGTCGGGACCTTGAATTCGCCGCCGTCGGCCGTCGGCGAGGCCGGACAAACCAGCCAGGACGGGGATTCGAGGTAACCAAGGCCGTAAAGGGTGGGCGCGTACATCCCCGCCACCGCCAAGGGCCCCTGTGAGGGGACTACGGGATAGACGCCATATGCATCGCTGTATGAATCCAGCGCGATTCCCACCGTCCGCAAGTTATTCTGGCAGGCGCTGCGGCGAGCATCGAAACGGCTGGCGGCAATTGCCGGGAAAAGCAGCATGCAGCCCGCCACCACGATACCGCCCGCCACGAGCAAGTCTTGCAAGCGCCATGCGCTGGCGGGCGTGACGACCGGGGCGCCTGTGGCAATGGCCCCTTCCGCGGCACGCACAGCCACGTAGCCGCACGTGCGCACAGCCAAGCCCGCGGGCGGCTCGTAGGGCGCGGCATCGGCCGCCAACGGTTCGAGTTTTTCACGCAAACGCTCAAGCTCCGCTTGAAATTCCGCGTCCGCATTCAGACGAGCCGCCACCAATTCGTGCTCCGTTGGCTCCAGTGCTCCCAGCAGGTAGCCGAGCAAGTGCTCTCGCATTGGCTTAGTTCTCTCCCGAAAAATGGGCGCCGTTCCAAGCCTCGTTCAGCTTGAGAATGGCCGTGTGCAGGCGACTCTTGACCGTGCCGACCGGAACATCCAGTATCTCGGCGGCTTCACGGTACTTGAGCCCCTGGTAATAAATCAAGGTCACCGCGCTAAGTAAGGGTTCGGGCAACTCATCGACGGCCTTTCGCACCCAATCGCGCCGCTCGTCGGCTTCGAGCCTGGCCACGGGGCCCGCTTCCTTGGTAACCAACAATTCCATCAAGGTGCCGAGGTCGTCTTCGCTGTCGGAATTGCGCCGATCGAGGCTGATCATCCGGTGCCGCTTGTTGCGCCGCTGGGCGTCGATCGCCTGATTGGTCGCGACCGTGTAAAGCCACGGCCGCACCTTTCGGCCTTCCTCGAATTGGTTGCATTTCAAATGCACTTGCAAGAAAGTCCCCTGAAACGCATCCTCGGCCAATACCGCGTCGCCGAGGAAACGGCGCAAATAGCTGTACAACTCGCGTTCGTAGCGATGCACCAACTCGGCAAAAGCCTGCCGATCCCCCTTCCGGCGGTAGACCGAGAGGAGTTCTTCGTCGCTCTCGTTCGACCAGCCTGGGGCCACCGCGGATTTAGCTCGCTTGGATACGATCGTCTGGCTCATGGTTTTCTACGGTGCCGACGGAGAACGGTTCGCCACAAACGAAAAAAAAGCGAACAACTGCGTACGCCGCCGGTTTTTACCGCGCCTCGATACTAGCAAAGTCTTGATTTGTTTACGCTTACAGTTCAAACTGACCCCGGCATGTCAATCCGGCAGGTTGTTGCCGCCCGTGCCCCGGTCATCGTCGGTATATCCGCAATTCCCGTGCCTTGCCGAAAAGACCAACTGTGCGAAACTACCGCTGGGCCACTGCCGGAGACATCAACGCCTTCTTTGGCTTGATGTTGGACAATCTCGCCAACCTGATCTTGACCGTCGGCTTGCTGGCCACGGCTTACAATTTCCCTGCAACTTTTGCACTGCGGTACATGTTGCCGGGAACGGCCATTGGAGTGGTCGTCGGCGACTTGGCGTTCACCTGGATGGCCTTCCACCTGGCCCGCCGCAGTGGACGTAACGACGTTACCGCCATGCCTTTAGGTCTTGATACCCCAAGTACGATCGGAATGGTGCTGTTC
>DATLQY010000478.1:0-3184 GCA_035534975.1 Pirellulales bacterium | reverse complement strand
AGAAGCAGATAGTAGAAGCCCTGGGCCATTTCCTGAACCAGCTCGACGATTGCGTAGGCCAGCACTCCAAGCATGGAGGGTGGGCGGGTCCGCTCGTCGGGCAACGTGGCTCCGGCGGCAGGCTCCGCGAGCACACCCGTTTCGGGCAAGTACCAAGCCCACGACGGCATGGCAGCGGCTTGGAACGGCGGCGAAGACGGCGGGGCCATGTCTGCCGGCGGTCGTTGGAAAAACACTTTCTTGCTGGTAAGTTTACCCGCGAAAAACATGTAGGGCAACGCGACCAAGAGCGACACGAGTGCCAGCGCCGTCATGCCGGCCAGCATTGCGCGTGGTTGCCGACGCCACTGCGCCAACGCAATCACGGGAATCGCGGCCAAAGGGACCAAGAGACCCTCGGGCCGGACCCAAAAGGCCAGACCGCCGGCGACACCGGCCGCGGCGAACCAACGTGCGCGGCCCCGCACCAGTCCCTCGCAACTCAGCCAAACCGCGGCCAGGTAGCACATCAGGTGGGGTGTGTCGCTCAGGACATCAGAGGCGTTTTGACGCAAGAGCGGCCAAACGGCGGCGAGCAGCGCCGCGATATCCGCGATTTGCCGGTCGTAGAGCCGCCGCGCGAAAAGCCACAGGAAGACGATTGCCAAGGCGCCGCAAAGACCCGAGGCCAGCCGACCGCCGACGATCCAAACGTCGAATTCGTCGAGGTTCGGCCAAAGCCGCGCCAAGCGGCTGCCCATCAGCAGCAGATCCGGGTACCCGGGGTGCTGATCTTCCGATTGGCAGACGCTTACGAAGTCAGTTTGCAAGCGCTTCGCGATCCGAATGAAGGCGATGCCGTCCTTGGCGATGATCGGCGAACGCAAAGCGATGAACGCTTGAAAGGCCAGGGCGATGAACACCGCCACGGCCAGGATCGTGCAAGGTCGTTTAGTAAGCATTCTTGTCGGTCAACATTCGCACCGGCGTGAGCAGGAGAATCGCCAGGTCGCGCTTGAGCGACCATTGCGCTATGTAGTGGAGATCGAATTCGAGCCGCTTGCTGATCGACGTGTTCCCCCGCAGCCCGTTCAACTGGGCCCAGCCGGTCAGCCCCGGGCGCATGCCGTGGCGATGGTTATAATCCGGCAATTCTCGCGAGAAGCGGGCGACAAAATAGGGGCGTTCGGGCCGCGGCCCGACCAGGCTCATTTCACCCCACACGACGTTGATCAATTGGGGCAGTTCGTCGATGCTCCAGCGCCGCAGGAACACGCCGAAGCGCGTCCGCCGCGGGTCGTCGTCCCTGGCCCATACCGGACCGGTTTGCGCCTCGGCGTCGAGGTGCATCGTGCGGAACTTGAGCATCATGAATCGTCGCCCGCCCAGCCCGACCCGTTCCTGCGTGTACAACGCCGGACCGGGGCTCGTCATCCGAATGAGCGCCGCCACCAGGAGCATCGGCAGACCGAAAACGGCGAGCATGGCCAAAGCGCCGACCAGGTCGAGCGCCCGCTTCGCCGCGGCGCCAAGACCTTGCGCTTGCACCGTGCCGGCACCGACGACCACCGAGCCGTCGGCGGCCGGCGAAGCGCTCGCGGCCGAGGGCGGAATGCGGAAGTGAGGACCGCGCGCGCCGCGGTGAAGCGCCGCGCCGGCGGCATCCGATCCGTTGCGTGGTGGCGACTCGATCACGCGGTCCTGCCGATCTTTCGTCATGCGTGGTTCCAGCGGCTCAAGCGGCGGCCCGATAGGCCGTCAGGGTTTGTCGTGCGCAGTTTTCCCAAGAAAATAATGCCGCTCGCGCCGGCCCGGCGGCGGCGAGCCGTTTTGCCAGTGGTCCATCTTCGAGCAATCGTTCGAGACCGGCGGCGATTTCGTCGGGCGAGTGCGGGTCGACGTACCAGGCCGCATCGCCCAAGACCTCGGGCAGCGACGCCGCCCGACTCGACAAAACGGGAGTCCCGCAAGCCGCCGCCTCCAGGGGAGGCAAGCCAAAGCCCTCGTACAGGCTTGGAAAACAGAACACGCCGGCCGCCTTCATCAATGGGGGCACGTCGCCTGAGTCCACATAACCGACCTCGAAAAGCACTTTGCGCCGCCGCAGGCCGTCGAGGTCGCGACGGAAGTAGCTCTGGTTCCAGCCGCGCATGCCCGCCAGCACCAGCGGGTACTCTCGCTGCAATGCCTCGGGCAACCGGCAGTACCCTCGTAATAGTCCTTGCAGGTTCTTGCGCGGCTCGAGCGTGCCGAGATAGAGGACGAAGCGGCGCGGCAGGTCGAGCTTCGCGCGTACCTCGTCGATTCGCCCAGCGTGCGTCGGATCGGAGAAATAGTCGAGGTCGACGCCCAGGTGAGTCACGACGACCCGTTCGGCTTCGACCCGTGGGCAAAGCTCCAGAAGTTCGTCGCGCGTGAAGTGGCTGTCGGTGATGACCACACGCGAGACCGCCAGGCTGCGGTCCATCCTTCGCCGCAACCAGGTCAACCGGTCTTTGGGAAGAAACTCGGGACAGCGCAAGTAGCTCATGTCGTGAACGGTCGTGACCTGCGGCAACGCGGACTGCGGCGAGACGAAGTTGGTTTCGTGGAACAGGCTCCAGTGGCTGTGACGGGTTTGGCTGGCGAGCCGTTGCCGCCGCCGGCGATCGGCCCAATCGCGGCAACCGGGCCAGGCGCGGCGGACCATCTGCTTGAGCCGGCCGGCGCCCGCGGCCGGTTGCCGGCCACGCAGCGCGGCCAGGAACTGCTCGACGGGCCTCACCTCGCGGCCGTCGAACACGCCCACCGCTTCCACGCCAAGTTGCCGTGGCAAGGCAGCCAGCGCTTCGAGCAGGCAAAGGCCATATTGCCCGATGCCGGTCAGGCGGCCCATCATCGGTGCGCCATTAAGAAGGATTCGCATTGCCGCAATTGCCTGCTGCGTGGATTTAGGCAGAGTTGGCAAGCTTTATCGGATATGAGGGGGCGAAGCTTTAAGCAAAGTTTTCCGAAAGCGCAGAAAACTCCGTCGCGGCCGTGTACTGCCGTACGGGAGCTCGCAAGGATGACTTGACACAAAGGCTGCAAGGCCCCTATCATCCCGCCCCCTTGGTGAGGCCTGGTGCGCAGGCGATCCCATGGACCCAACTTTCATTGGCAGGAGCGATGTGAGCCCAATCCATCCGATTCAAGCGACGGCTCCATCGTCCCCTCAAAAGGGACG
>DATLQY010000477.1:0-6226 GCA_035534975.1 Pirellulales bacterium | reverse complement strand
AGCCTGGCCCCAGCGCGGCCCACATCGTCCCACGCCGCCGCCAGCGCACTTCGAAAACGCGCATTGCCCGGGTGGTCGTCGAACGACTTCCGTCGTACCCGCAGTGCAGTCTGAAAGCTGGCCAGCGCGTCTGTCCAACGAATCAGGTCTACCTGCACCCGGCCGACCTCATGAAATGAATCGGCCAGATCGCTTTGGTACTTGGCGACTGCCGGGTGGGCCTCGACCAACGCGGTTCGAATCGCTGACGAATCCTCCAAGGGCGCCAGCGCCGCTTGCGGATGCCCGAATGCGACTCTCAGCCGGCCGATTGCCGAAAGCGTCTCGCTCAAGTCGACCTGGTAGGTCGTCCGCGTCGGCTCACGTTGGACGAGATTGCGTTGAATCTCCATCGCATGCTGGTAGTGCGCAACGGCCTGTTGCTCCCGCCGTAGGTGCCACTGGGCGTCGCCGGCGTGGAAATGTAAGAGGGCCAGATCGCGCCGGTGGCGGGCGTCATCCGGATGGGTGTCGACCAGTTTTCGTTCGATACCGAGTGCCCGCTCGAAGTTTTCCAGCGATGCCTCGTGCCGCGACAAATCGGCCGTCATGATCCCCAGGCTGCGAAGACACAAGGCCATGTCGCTCTGGTAACTTTCGGCCTCGTCGGGATGCTCAACGGCAAGCTGCTCGAAGAGATCGAGCGCTTGTCGGAACGCCTTGATCGCTTCGTCTTTCGAGCCGGTCTCGTGGTTGATCCGCCCCACGCGCAGGATTGCGCCGGCGAGCTCGTGCCCGAGTTTCTCGTCGTCGCCGTGCTTCTCGATCAGGTCGTCATAGTACCGCCGCGCGTCTTGCAGCAGACGTTTGCGCAAGGGCTGCACGCCCTCGTCGCGCAGCACGTGCTCCTCAGTCACGAGGTGTACGTAATTGTCAATGGCCTTGCGCGCTTGCTCTTTGGCTTCGGTCTCGGCCTGCAACGCCGTTTTCACCAGCGCGTGCTCGTGTTCCAAATCTCGCTTCGCCGCGCGGATCATGACCGTCGCGACGACCGAGACGATCGTGATCACCAGCAGTGCCGCGGTGGCGGCCTGCACGCCGCGGCGGTGGCGCCGTGCCCGGCGCGCCAGCCGTTCCGACCACGTGGCACGGTGCGCCGACACAGGTTCATCGGCCAGCCAGCGCTCCAAGTCGTCGGCCAGGGCGCGGGCCGAAGAGTATCGTTGCGCCGGATCGAGCGCCATCGCTCGAAGGGCGATCGCATCCAACGCGGAAGGAACGGCGCGGTTGGCCTCGCGCGGGTGGGAAAACTCGCCCCGCTTGACCCGCTCGAGCAACCGCAACACGCCCGGCTCGTTGAACGGAACGAACCCGGTGAGCAAGTAATAGAGCGTCGCTCCCAGGCTGTACACATCGCTTGCCCGGCCGATACGATCGAGTCGCCCCTCCGCCTGTTCGGGGCTCATGAACGGCGGCGTGCCGACGGCCGAACCCATCACGGTGGGCGAAGTGGCGCCCGTCGCCTGGCCAGGCGGCAAGCCGCTCGCCAGGGCGATTTCGATCTCTTTCGCCGGCGGGTCGTGGTCCCGGCCTGGTTCGATGGGCTTGGCCAGGCCCCAGTCGACGACGAGTGTCTCACCGAATTTGCCGAGCATCACATTATCGGGTTTGAGATCGCGGTGCAGAAAACCGCGGCTATGGGCGTATTCGATCGCGTTGCACACGTCGATGAAACTGCCCAGGAGCTTGCGGAATTCGAGCGAGGCGAAGGACTGCGGATTTCGGATGGTTCGTTGCGACCTGCGCCCGTGGAACCGTTTGATCGCCTCCTTGAGGCTCTCACCCTGGATGAACCTCATGGCATAGAACGGCCTCCCATCGGCATCAGTCCCCAGTCCGTACACCGGCACCACGCCCGGGTGCTCCAAACCGCCTGTGATTTCGGCTTCGAGCAGAAAGCGGGCTCGGCTGGCTGAAGCGTCGGCATGTTGCTGGATTTGCTTGACCGCCACGTCGCGATTGAGCTCACCGTCATGGGCCACGAACACTTCGCCCAGTCCGCCCTTGGCGTGCGAGCGGAGAATGCGGAACCGTCCCGCGGCCGAGGTGGGCGCGCCGAGAGTTCGCGCTGGGACGTCGTCTTCGTCGATCAGACTGGGTAGCGTGAGCGAGACGTCGGCCAACGTGGCCTGGACTGGGGGCCGTACGATTCGCTCCAACTCGGCGCCGACCGGCGGTCGGGAGGAAATTGACGCAAGCGCGCGGGCCGGGTCGCCGTCGTGGAGCCGAAGTTGCTCACGCACCAAGGCATCCACGAGCGAAAGCCGTTCGGCGGTCAGCTCGCCGCGCTCGACGAGAAGCGCCGAGAGGGGCTTGTTTCGATCGGAGCTCCATTGTTGGGCGGCCTCGACGAGCACGGCGCGTTCGACGAAGCCCAGTTCGTAGGCCAACACGCCCAACAGGATTTCGCGGTCAGGGTTCATTGGCTTGACAAACTCGAACGATGCGGTTCCCTGGGTAGCATGCATCATCGCCCATTATAGGTCCCTGACGGAATGCGATGCACGTCGCCGGCGCGTTTTCCCTAGTGTCCGCCGACGCCGGCCGCCTGCCCGCCGTTGAGTTTGCTTCAGGTAAGGGGTAAATTACTCCTGCACAACCTGCCAGCCCAACCTCGCTCGAAGCCCGTCAACCATGCCGGCACCGCCGATCATTCGCGAGCTCGTCGAACGTTTCGAGCGGCACTACGATTCGTACCAATCGGCGGGCTACAATGAGGCCCAGCTTCGCCGCGAGTTCCTCGACCCGCTCTTCAAGGCCATGGGCTGGGACATCGACAACGAGCAAGGCCTGGCCGAAGCCTACAAGGACGTGATCCACGAAGACGCGATCAAGGTCGGCGGCGAAACCAAGGCCCCCGACACCTGCTTTCGCATTGGCGGACGAAGGATCTTCTTTCTGGAAGCCAAAAAGCCGGCCGTCAAGATCCGCGAAGATCCAGTGCCGGCATTCCAGCTCCGCCGCTACGCTTGGAGCGCCAAGCTGCCGCTCTCGATCCTCTCGAATTTCGAGTGGCTGGCCGCCTACGATTGCCGCGTCAAGCCCCACAAGAACGACAAGCCCTCGGTCGCGCGTGTCCTGCTCTTGAATTACAAAGAGTACCTCGACCGCTGGGACGAGTTGGCGGGTATTTTCTCGCGCGAGGCGGTTCTTAAGGGCTCGTTTGACAAATTCGCCGAAAGTACGAAGCTGAAGCGGGGCACCGGCGAGGTCGACGATGCGTTCCTGAAGGAGATCGAATCCTGGCGCGACCTGCTGGCCCGCAACTTCGCCCTGCGAAATCCGGGCCTCAGCCAGCGCGACTTGAACTTCGCCGTCCAGCGCACGATCGACCGGATCATTTTCCTACGGATGTGCGAGGACCGCGGGATCGAGAGCTACGGCCAACTCTCGTCGCTTCTGGCGGGCGACGCCCCTTACCGGCGTCTTTGCGAGCTGTACGACCGGGCCGACGAGCGCTACAACTCGGGATTGTTCCATTTTCGCGCCGAAAAGGGGCGGGCCGAGTCTCCCGACGAGCTCACGCAGTCGCTCATTCTCGACGAGAAGCCCCTTCGAGAAATCGTGCGCGAGCTATATTACCCTGACAGCGCGTACGAGTTCTCGGTGCTGCCGGCGGAGATTCTGGGGCAGGTCTACGAGCAGTTCCTGGGCAAGGTGATCCGGCTCACGGCCGGGCACCGGGCCGTGGTCGAGGACAAACCCGAGGTCAAGAAGGCCGGCGGCGTCTATTACACACCCGCGTACATCGTCGACTACATCGTCCGCCAGACGGTCGGCAAGCTTGTCGAGAACCGCGCGCCCAAGGACGTCGCCAGGCTTCACGTCGTCGACCCAGCCTGCGGTTCTGGTTCCTTCCTGGTCGGCGCTTTCCAGTTTCTGTTGGACTGGCACCGCGACCGGTACGTGGCCGACGGCGTCAAAGCACACAGCAAGGAAATCTACCAGGGACCTGGGGGCCAGTGGCACCTGACCACGGCCGAAAAGAAGCGGATTCTGCTCAACAATATCTACGGCGTCGACATCGACAGCCAAGCCGTCGAAGTTACGAAGCTTTCGCTCTTGCTCAAAGTGCTGGAGCACGAGAACCGTGAGACGCTCGAGCGGCAGTTGCGGCTCTTGCACGAGCGTGCGCTGCCGGACCTGGGCAACAATATCAAGTGCGGCAATTCGTTGATCGGCCCCAATTTCTACAATGGTCAGCAGATGAGCTTGTTGGACGACGAGGAGCGATACCGCGTCAACGTCTTCGATTGGAAGGCGGAGTTCCCTGGCGTGTTCAAGGGTAAAGCCGGCGGGTTCGACGTCGTCATCGGGAACCCGCCCTACATTCGGATCCAAGCGCTCACGGAATGGAACCCGATTGAGGTCGAGCACTACAAGCGCGCGTTTCTCGCGGCAGGCAAGGGGAATTACGACCTTTACGTGGTGTTCGTCGAACGAGGATTCAGCATGCTAAGGGCCGAAGGGCACCTGGGTTTCATCGTGCCGAGCAAGTTCCTCACCACCGACTACGGCGAACCGCTTCGGAGACTCATCGCGGACGCGAAAGCACTAACACACATGGTCGATTTCGGCCACGAACTGGTTTTCCAGGGAGTTTCGACATACACAGTGCTCCTTTTCCTGTCACGACGGGAAAACGAGTCGGCATCCGTCCTTGCGACGCGTCCCGCCCAACTTGGAGTCGCGGGCGCCTCGGTCGAAGCAACGCATGAAATCGAGGCGAGCAGAATTGGAGCCGCGCCGTGGAGCTTTCAGGGCGCCGGGGGCGACGCTCTGATCGCCAAGCTCATCGCGCAAGGTACACCGCTGCTCGCGCTTCCGGCGAAGATGTCGCGCGGAAGCAGCACCGGCGCCGACGATGTGTTCATGCTTTGCGCCGGCGGGCGCGGGTTTCGAGATCGTGACGGGAACAGCGTCGTCATTGAGAAGTCGATCCTCCGGACGCCCCTCTACGCGACCGACTTCAATCGGTATTCCTTCAAGCCCGCGGCGGAGGAGCGTGTCATTTTCCCGTATTCCGTACAAGACGAATCCTACGAGCTCTTTTCTGAATCGCGATTGAAGAGTGAGTTTCCAAACGCCCACAAGTACCTGCGTTCAAAGCGGACGGCGTTGGTTGAGAGAAAACAGTACAACGAATGGTTTGGATTCAGCGCATCACGCAACCTGAACGTTCACGACCGGGCGACGCTGGTTGTCCCGCTACTGGCGAACCGCGGCACCGTCGCGCGCCTCCCTAAGGACCCGCGTGCTTATTGCCTGATGGCGAGCGGCGGCTTTAGCATCAGCTTGCAAGACACCCCCGATGCCCAAGACGACTACGTGCTCGGCTTGCTCAATTCGAAGCTCCTGTTCTGGTATCTCAAGCGAATCAGCAACAAGTTCCGCGGCGGATGGATCACCTGCACCAAGCAATATTTTGGCCGTTTACCGATCCGTCGCCTCGCCGCGCCCGACAAGGGTCAGCGCGATCGTCGCGACGAGATCGCGGGTCTGGTTCGCCGAATGACTGAGCTCAATTCCGAAGCACCAGGGGCCAAGGCGCCGGACGTCCTAACCAGGATTGAAAGGGAAATCGACTCCACCGATCGGCGGATCGACCAATTGGTATACGAACTTTACCGGCTGACGGACGAGGAAATCACATTGGTCGAGGCGAGCGATGCATGAAAAGCACGTTCCTAGCGACCCGCGTGCGCAACGTGCCTCTACATCTTTCCGGCCGCATCTGCCATAATCACCCCTGGGTGAAAGCATAGCGGAATTCGTGAGAATTCCGATCATCGAGGGGCAAGTCAAACCCCACACTCGATTCCGATATGGCGGAAAGGTCCGGAAAACATGCTCAACCAGCGCTACAAGGATTTCGTCGTCAGCCGTTTGCTGTCAAGCGTGCAGTCGGCGGCCGAGTACATCGGCGGCGAGCTGAACATGGTACGCAAGGACCATCACGAGGTGCGCGGCAAGCTTTGCCTTGCCTTTCCCGACACCTATACCATCGGCATGAGCCATCATGGCCTGCAAGTGCTTTATTTTCTGATGAACGGACGCGACGACTGGGTCTGCGAGCGGGCTTTCACTCCCTGGCCCGACATGGAGGAGCAGCTCCGCCGGCACGATGCGCCGCTCTACAGCCTCGAAACGTTCACGCCGCTCGACCAGTTCGACGTGCTCGGCTTCA
>DATLQY010000476.1:0-4814 GCA_035534975.1 Pirellulales bacterium | reverse complement strand
GGCCAAAGCTGCCTGTTGGCCCGTCGGCTGGTCGAAGCCGGCACTCGGTTCGTCGAAATCAACTGGCCCAAGGTGGCCAATTCCGACAACCACTCGTTCGACGTTCACGCGGGGTTGTCGACCCGGATGAAGAGCCAAGCCGGGCCGCTCTTGGACGCGGGCCTGTCGGGCCTGATCGCCGACCTCGATCAGCGCGGCCTGCTCGACGATACGCTGGTGGTGGCCATCGGCGAGTTCGGCCGCAGCCCGAAGCGCGGCGTGAGCACCTCGGGCAACTCGAACACCGACGACGGCCGCGACCACTGGCCCTATTGCTACACGGCCGTCGTGGCCGGGGCCGGCACCAAGCGCGGGTTCGTCTACGGCAAGAGCGACGCGACCGGTTCAGCCCCGGTCGAGAACCCGGTCCATCCGACCGACATTCTCGCCACGCTCTACCACGCCTGCGGCATCGATCCGAACACGATCGTCTACAACCACCTCAACCAGCCGCGCGAGTTGGTCAAGGGGAACGTCGTCAGTTCGCTCTTCGCGTAGAGTGGGCACTCCCTACAGCGCGCAGAGTGGGCACGTAGAGTGGGCGCTCCCACATCGAACACGGGTTACGAAGCGCTACTCGTTCCCACGCTCTGCGTGGGAACGGCTCTGCGGACGCTCCGCGTCCATCCATTGCGGAGTGTGGGAACAAGGAATGGCCGATCCGTCGGCGAAGCGTTATCCTGGAAGCGTCATTCGCCGACACCCATTCTCATTGGAGGAACTCGAAGCATGAGCACCGTCCGCCCGGCCATGGGCACGAAGGAACTGCGCCGGCACGTCGAACGGCTGCCGCGCGTCGAACTGGCCCACTTGCCGACTCCTTTGGAGGAGTTGCCGCGGTTCTCGGCGGCGCTGGGCGGACCGCGGGTGCTGATCAAGCGCGACGACTGCACGGGCCTGGCCTTCGGCGGCAACAAGGCGCGGCACAACGAGTTCCTCATGGGCCAGGCCGTGGCTCAAGGGGCCGAGATCGTCGTCTGGGGCGCCGGAGTCCAGTCGAACAACTGCCGCCAGACGGCCGCGGCATGCGCCAAGCTGGGGCTGGAGTGCCGCTTGGTTCTCGGCCGCGGAGCGCATTCGGCCGAAGTGCAAGGGAACTTGCTGCTCGACCACTTGCTGGGTGCCCAGGTCGAAATCGTCGAATTCCCCATTGGCCCGAAGCTCTATGAGTACATCTCGGCCCAGGCCGCGAAGTTGCGCGGTGAGGGGCGGCGCGTTTACAGTTGGGAAAACGAAACGGTCAAGCCGCTGGCCGCCGTGAGCTACACGCTCTGCGTCGCGGAGATGGCCGAGCAGCTCGCCCAACGCGGCGATCTCCCCAGCGCCGTTTACGTCGCTTCAGCCGGCTCGACCGGATCGGGCTTACTACTGGGAAAGGCGGTTTTGGGCTTCGAGCCGGCGCTTAAGATCATCGCGCCGATCCACTGGGGCTGGGACCACGCCCAGGACATGGCGGCCACCGCCAACCGCGCCGCGGGGCTCATTGGGCTGCCCGCGCGCGTAGAGCCCGCCGACGTCGAGACCAGCTACGATTACATCGGCGACGGTTACGGCCAGGCCTCGGCCGGCGGGCGCGAGGCGCTCGATCTACTGGCCCGCACCGAGGGAATCCTGCTCGACCCGGTCTACACGGCCAAAGCGATGGCGGCCTTGATCGACGACGTGAGGCAGGGGCGATTGCCGAGCGATCAGCCGGTGGTCTTCATCCACACCGGCGGCACGCCGGTGCTGTTCGCCTGCCGCGACGACGTGCTCGAACGAACGCCACGTGATTGACAACGAATTGGTGGTAGCGGCACTCGTGAGAATTCCGAAGTCGTAACGTGGCCTCGCTTCACTCGGCCGCCACCCAACGTTCTTCTAGTGTCAAGATCCTACGTCGCTTTAACTCGCGGCTGGTGGTAGAATACCTCTATGGAAACCGTCGTCCGCAATGTTCGAGAACTCGATCAGACCGACCGCTCCGCCCTGGAGCGGGTCGTCGGCCACGAACTTCGCGAGAATCAACGACTCGTGATCCAGGTGATGAGCGTTACCATCGAGAAACCGCCGCCGGCGCTGCCCGCGAACGGCAAATTGCCACCCTGGTGCGACGTCTACGAGGGATTACCCGACGCGGAAATCGACGATCTCGATCGGGCGATTGTTCGCACGCATTCGAGCCGCGATATCCAATAGGCTATGGATGAATCGCTGCTCGATACCGACACCCTCTCTGAATTCCTGAAGAAACGAAATGTCGCGGTCACGACCAAGGCGGCTGCGTATCTTCAACAGTTCGGCGAGTTCACGTTTTCCGCTTTCAGTCGGTTCGAGATTCGCCGTGGATACGTCGACAGGCATGCCACGCGGCAATTGACGAACTTCAACGCGTTCTGTGGCCATTCGCGCGTGCTGCCGATTAGCGACGCGATTTTCGATCAGGCCGAGATTCTTTGGTCATTTGCTCGCCAAGGGGGGCATCCCAAAAGCGACGCTGATCTCTTGATCGCCGCCACCGCGTTAGCGCACGACCTCGTTCTAGTCACGGGCAATACACGACATTTTAGCTGGATGCCGGGGCTTACGATCGAAGATTGACGGACGCCGTAATCTCGTCCTTTTAACACCGATGTCGAAACCAGCTACGATTACATCGGCGAGGGATACAGCGGGCGCGAGGCGCCCGCACCCCTGGCCCGCACCGAGTGGCCGGGCGTCTTTTCAGGGCGGACGGCGTGGCGCCGTGCGAAGAATCGCCTCGACAATCCCCGCCATCGTGAATTCAATCGCCTCGACTGTCGGCTCGAAGCCAAGCTCGCGCAATGTGCCACTGGTAACGGGGCTGATGCTTGCCAGCCGGGCCCTTTGGAGCTGTTCGCCGAACATCGCCCCGCCAACGAGCGGGCGATTGCGGAGCTGGTGACCGTCACCCAGTCGATTCTGCCGGCCGCCAGCGCCGCGGCGATCTCGGGGTCGGGCGCGACGACATCGCGGCTGCGATACACCACGACTTGCTCGACCTCACCGCCGGCCGCGCGCAATTGTTCGGCCAGCACCTCGCGCCCGCGGCTTGCGCGGGCCAAAAGAAACCGCCGGCCCGCCGCGCCGCCGGCCAGGGCTTCAGCCAGCGCCTCGGCACGAAGCTCGTCGGGCACGATGTCGGGCCGCAGCTTGTAGCCGGCCAAGGCTTCGGCCGTGCCGGGTCCGATCGCCGCCAGCTTCAGCGGCCCCAAGGGGCGCAGGTCGCCATGCCGCTGACATAGCCGCTCGAGCAGGTAGTCAACGCCGTTGGCGCTGGAAAACACGAGCCAATCGAACTCAGCGAACCGCGCCAGGGCACGATCGAGCGGCCCCCAATCGTCGGGCGCCGTAATCTCGATCGCCGGCTGCACCAGCACCTCGGCGCCCAACTCGCAAAGCCTCTCGTGGAGCGAATCAGCGTGCGCCAGCGGGCGAGTGACCATCACGCGCACATCGAACAGCGGCCGGAGAGTGAACCAGCGCGCGCCGGATTCAAGGGCCGCGACCTCGCCGACGACCACAAGCACCGGGGGGCGGAGCTGCCGCTCGGCGATTTCGTCGGCCGCCCGCGCCAGCGTCGTGAGGACCGTCACCTGGTCGGGCCAAAAAAGATGGATGTTCTTCTGCCTTCCTCTTTCGCCTTACCACTCGGTTTGCCATTGGAACGTTAGCGCAGTGCAACTCCGATCGTCAGCAGCTTTTCTTCGCGCCGCAGAGTGAGAAGGGCGGTTTCGCCTGAGCGTGTAAGCAGCGTTCGCATGGAGCGGAGGGTCGTAGTCGACGCGTTGAAATTGTCGATGCGAATGAGGATATCGCCCGCCATAACGCCTGCCTTTTCGGCATTGCCGCCAGGATGAACCATGTCGATGACGGTTCGACCATGCTCTCGAAGCATCGAAAGTCCACTGAGATCCCTGCGCATCGGACGATCGAAAATGCGACTCCGCCGAAGATACAGCGTGGCGTTTGGGAAGTCGAAGGTCGCAACATAGCGAGACAGATACTCCAACGAAAGCGAGTTAAATTTCGCTGAGGTGGCGAGAAGGTTCCGGTGCATAAACCCGTCCAACCGGAGCGCACTCAGAACCCCGGAATACTTCTGCTCCTCACCGGTGAGTGTGGTCGTCGGTGATTTGCTCACTGGGCGAAACCCGCCTTGTCGTTTCACCGCGATCAGCAACTGGGGCTCGATGCCGCACTCGTCAAACGAAATGAAGCCCGTATCAATCACAAAAGCCGCGTCCAATCGTTCCCCCAAGCTGAGTTCCACAGCCGGCAATCCATTGCGGTTAAACACAAGCGGACTTTCTTTTCCCGACATCGGAGGTACTGAATCCATGAACGACACCCTACCGTTCGCGACATCCAGTTGAACGACGTGTCTGCCAAGAAAGTCCATGCCGAGTACGCCGTCAATATCAAGCCCAGCGGCTTTTCGCATCGGCGCCAGATCCACGGCGAATACCCGTCCTCCGTCATGAACTCGAAGATCACCGATGCGCGCGCCGAGCGGCGCGTCGAACATCTCGACGACCTGCGAGGCGCCGTTCGCGCCTACGAGGTTTCCCGGTCCGCGAATCGGTCCTAGTTGTGGGGACAATCGAGCGTCGTACATGGAAAACTGCGCTCCAGTGTCCACAACGAAGGAGCGCCGCACCCCATTGAGTGTCAGCGGGACTAGCACTACATCGCCATTGGAATTGACGTCGTAATCGGCGCGAATTGCCTCCTGGGCTTGCGCTGGCGTCACGAGCTCCGGCAGAAGCCCTGCG
>DATLQY010000475.1:0-8647 GCA_035534975.1 Pirellulales bacterium | reverse complement strand
CCCCAGAATGCCTGGTTTTTCTCTTCAATGGTCTTCGCACCTTACTCAACGGTCGCAGTGCTGTGTCCAGCCCACCGCTGGCCTTGACGTTCCAGCACGCATCACCTATCGTTCCGCGCGCGGTTCGGCTCCACGCTTCGCTGGTCGCCGGCCCACCGGGGGCAATGTCGCCGGAAGGAAAGGGATATTGGCATGAAATGGCTCATGGCGTTCGTCGGGCTTTTGACCATCGCATCGACCGCGGGGTGCTGCAACCGGCCGGGGCTGTTCAGTCAGAGTTATTACGCGCCGCCCACGTACACGAACCCTTGCGCCTGCCCACCCACGACGGTTTCGCAGCCACTTCAGGCATATCCTCAGCCGGTGGTGCAGGGGCAGCCTGTCGTGCAAGGGCAGTAATAGTTCCCCGCGTGCGGCACAAGTCGTTTGCGGATCGCGCGGCGAGGGTCTAAGCTGACGTAGATGAACCCCGTCCACGATGCGAGCCAGTACGTACGCGTGGCCTGCCCGATCTGCAAGGCTGTGCTCCACCCGCGAGTCGAAAAAGCCGGGCGGCACGTGCGCTGCCCCGACTGCCACTCGGCGGTGCTCGTGCCGCAACCGCCCAAGCCCGAGCCGCCCAAACCCTCGCGCAAACCGGGTGAATACGCCGTTACGGGCACGGGTGGGAAAGACGCCGGTTCGAATAGGAACGCCTCTGAGCCGCAGTGCTTTCCGGTTCTTTGTCCAACCTGCCGGGCGCGGCTCCATCCGCTGGTGAGCCAGGTTGGCAAGCGCGTCAAGTGCCCCGACTGCTTCGTGGTGTTCGTCGTCCCTTCGCCGCCGCCGCCCGAGGTGGTCAAGCCGCTTGCGACGCCGGGTCAATACGGCGTCGGGATCGAACCGCAGCGGACCGAGGCGCCCCTGGAGTTCTTGAAGGTCCAAGGGACGATGCCGCCCGATTCAGTCGCTCCGCAGCCGCCTCGATTCTGGTTTGCCACGGGCGTCTTCAGCTTTCCCTGGGCCTCCGGTGTGTGGAACCGCTGGCTGGCTTTGTCGATGCTCGCCGTTCCGGCGGCCGAAATGGTCGCGGTGACCCTTGCGCTCGTGGAAATGGTCGGTCCGCACGTCGTGCCCCTGTTGGTGGCCGTGTTGGTCTGGCTGTGGTTGTGGACCATATCCTACGCGTCAGCTTGTTTCATGGTGATCGTGCAAGACACGGGTTCGGGCAATGACGAGGTGACCAACTGGTACGAAGGCGATTGGCGCGAACGATTGGGTCCGATGGCCTACACCTTGCTACAACTGGCGCTGGCGGGGGCGGCGGCGGCGTTGGTCGGACTGCCGGTCGGTCGCGCTTGGGGACCCGTCGTGGCCAGGGCAGTCAGCCTGTCGCTAACCGCGGCGGTCTTTCCGGTGTTGCTCTTGTCGGCCCTTGAAGCCGACCAGCCGCTCAGGCCCTATTCGCCGGTGATCTTGCGAAGCCTGTTGAAGCTGTGGACGGCCTGGGCGATGGTCTATCTCGAGGGGGCGTTGGTGATGGTGGTGGCGCTGGCGGTGACGATCGCCGCGGTGCTTTGGAACCCATTCTTGGGAGCATTGGTGGGATGCCCGCTCGGCGCGACGGCGCTTTTCATCCTTGCCCGGCTCATCGGTCGCCTGGCATGGCGCATCGGCGAAGCCGAAACGACCGCCGCGAGGAAAAAGAAACGGAAGAAGGCGGTCGAGGAAGCGGCCTAATCGCCGTGCAAGATCAATCGCTCCGGCTGTTGCCGGTGAACCGCATCACGTAATACAGCAGTGTGAGCAGGCTTTGCAACGTGGCGGCGATGTACGTCCAGGCGGCGGCGTCGAGCACGCGCCGCACATAGACCAACCCCTGCTGGTCAATCACGCCCAATTGCACCAGTTGCTGTTTGGCCCGCGTGCTGGCGTTGAATTCGACCGGCAGGTTCACAACCTGGAAGAACACCACGCCGCCGAACAACGCGATGCCCACCCACACAAGCCCTGCGAAACCAAGCAGCAACCCCGCCACCATCAGGATGTAGCTGAAGCCGGTACCGAAGCTCGCCATCGGCACGGCGGCGTTGCGAATGGCCAAGGGAGCGTAGCCCATGCCATGTTGCAATGCGTGACCCGCTTCGTGCGCCGCGATGCCCACCGCCGCCAGGCTGCGGCTCTGGTAAACCTCGTTGCTCAACCGCAGCACGCGGTCGCGAGGGTCGTAATGGTCGCTCAAGTGGCCGGGGATCGCCTCGACGGCCACGTCATTCAGGCCCGCCGAGTCGAGCACCAACCGCGCCGCCGCCGCGCCGGAAAGTGGAGCGGGCATTTGCTGCGCTTCGGCGTAAGCGGCATGCACGCGCCATTGAGCCCACATCGCCAACAAAATCGCCGGGGCCAGATACAGAAAATAGACCGGGTCGAAGAACATGGTTTTCCCTGACTTATTCAAGTCTTGTGTCGTGGAGGCAGGCGGCGGTTCTTTCCACCGTCCCGCCCTTGGCTATTCGTTGCCGTCCACGTCTTATTACCATTCTACGCCCAAAGCTTCAAGTTGGTTGGAGCAATTGTGCTATCTCCTTTTCCCACCGAGCGTTGCGTCGAGTAGGCTACGCCCGCGGCAAAAACTCCTGCGTCTCCACGACCCAGGAAGCAGCCATCGACGGTCCTTCCGAAACTGCGCCGACTGCGCCCGGCGGGCGGGTCGTTGGCGCTCAAGAGCGGGTCTCCCTCTGCGGTTGCTTTGAGCCGTATTTCAGATTAGAAAGAGATCCATCACTAACCTGCGGCGCAAGCAAGGCTGCCAATCGTATACCTCAATACTAACCCGCAACGCAAGCAAGTATCTGGACCACGTACCCTCACAACAAAAACGATTCCTCCAACATGGATCTTCTCGCCATGTCCACCGTCGCCACGTCGGCCCCTACGCGGTTTCATCTGTCGCTTAACGTCGGCAACCTGACTCGTTCGGTCGAGTTCTTCGAGGCGATGCTCGGTGTGCCACCGGCCAAGCTCCGCGACGACTATGCCAAATTCGAGATCGACGATCCGCCACTCGTGCTATCGTTGGAGCCGCACGGCGTGAGCGCCGGAGGGGCGCTGAACCACGTCGGCTTTCGCCTGCCCGACTCGACGGCGCTGGTCGAAGCGCAGCGGCGGCTGGAAGCGGCCGGCATCTCGACCGAGCGCGAGGATGGGGTCGAGTGCTGCTACGCGCGGCAGTCGAAATTCTGGGTTCACGACCCGGATGACACCCTATGGGAAATCTACGTGCTCGAGGGAGACATCGACCACCGTGGAGCGGGCCAATCGGCCGAAGCCATGGGACTGGTTCCGTTGTCTCAAACCGAGCCCGACCTCGCCGCCTGCAAGCCCCTGCGACCGCTCACGCTGTTCCATCGGCTGGGTCAGCCTTTTCCCGAAACAACGGCCGACGAAGCGGCCAGTGTCGACGAGGCGCTGTTGCAAGGCACGTTCAACGCTGCTCTGGAGCCCGCCGAGCGCGGGCGGATTTTGCGCGAGGTGTACCGGGCATTGCGGCCTGGCGGGCAGGTGCTGTTCCACGTGCTCACCGGAAATCGCCACTTGTCGGCGGCCCCGAAATTGCCCGGCCCTGCGGCGGCCGTCCAACACGTGCCGGTTGATCGTGAGTTGCTGTCGGAAATCGAGACCGCCGGCCTGGTAGGCATTTACATGACGAAGTTTGGCGCATCGCCCTGTTTTCATGCGGAGGGGGTCGAAATGCGCGAGACCAAGATCCTCGCCTTCAAACCGCGGCCCTCAGGCGCGGCGACTGGGATGGTGCTCTACAAGGGCCCGTTCCGCGAGTTGTCGGACGACTTGGGCCGGACGTTTCGCCGCGGCGAGAGAGTGTCCGTCGACACCACGACCTGGGAAGCGCTCAAGGCCGGCCCGGCCGCCGAACAGTTCCTGTTTTTGCCGACGGCGTAGGGTGACCGCCAACCCAACGTATCGAAAGCTCCACCGTTGTGGAATGTCCCGTGTGCGGTCTATGATGACGGTGAGCAAGAGGTCCCAATCAGTTGAGGTGATTATGGCGTCGCCCACGAAAAAACTGGGCTACGAGCCGCGTGTGGAATGCGACACGGGACGGGAGAAATCCGAGGACGTCGCGTTCGTGGCGCGACAGCTTGGCGTTGTGGATGAGTTGGCGCGAATCGTGGCCGCAAGCGAAGCTTTGTTTCCGGGACCGGTCAAGGTCGAAGTGATGTGGGATCCGGAAATCGACGAGTTGGTGTTCTTGGTTTTCAATGTGTTTGCCCGTGGCACTGATACCGAGGTCATGGCACACATCGACGAATGGTATCGTGAGTCGACGCGGATCGCGGGCAAGAACGCCAATTACTTTACGATCTCACTCGACATGAAATGACCGCGCATGGATCCAATCGAATTCATTGAAGTCGCGGAACAACTTCTCGATGACGGAAACGAGCCTCGCCTTCGTTCTGCCGTGAGTCGCGCATATTACGGGGCATTTCACGCCGCTCGCAGGTTTCTCCAGGACTGCGGCGTGCAGGTTCCCAAGTCGGACGTACACGATAAACTACGGTGGTGCTTGCAAGAATCGGGAAGCTCGGAGCTGGAGACCTGCTCGCGACGGCTCGACACGCTTCGCGCTGAGCGGAACAAGGCCGATTACGACTTGGGCGACCCGAAGTTCAAGAAATTGTCGCCGACACGGCTCCAGGTCCGTGAGTCGCGAGTCATCGTTGCAACCATCAATTCGATGAGTGCCGATACTCAGTTTTCAGTCGTTCGTGACCGTCTTCGGGATTACGCAGTAAACGTGTTGAGGTGGCGAGTCGGGTCATAAAGGTCAAGCGCCTTTCATGCTTGCCACGGCGCCATCGAGCCGGCTCAAAGCCTCGTCGACGTCGGTAAGCGTCATGGCGGAGCAAAAGCCGTGATGGCAGGCGGCGCCACCGTAGTCGTGAAAGTAGACGCCCGCCGCGATCGCCGCCGCGACGAACTCCAACATCAAATCGCGCCGGTGCTTCACGACGTCGCGATAGGTGCGCACCTGATCGACGCCGAAGTAGACGCCGAACCTCGCGCCCAGCCACTGCACTCGGCCGGGCACGCCGTGCCGCGTGAAGATCTCGTTCAGCCCGGCGAATAGGCGCCCGCCGACGCGGCTGATGTGCTCGTAAAATCCGGGCTCGCGGTAGGCCGCCACCGCGGCCAATCCGGCGGCGACCACCAGCGGGTGGCCGTTGTAGGTGCCGCTGTGCTGACAATCGCCTTCGGGCATCAGCCTCTGCATCACGTCGGCCCTGCCGCCGAAGACGCTCAGGGGCAGCCCGCCGCCGACCGCCTTGCCCAGCGTACACAGGTCGGGCGTGACGCCCAGGTACTCCTGCGCCCCGCCGGGCGCCATGCGGAAGGCGCTGAGCACCTCGTCGAAGATCAAGAGTGTGCCGTGCTCGCGGGTCAACCGCACCAGCGCGACCATGAACTCGGGCGTGGGGAGCACACAGCCGGCGTTGTACCAGATCGGCTCGCAGATCGCGGCGGCCAGCTCGCCACCGTGCTGGTCGAAGGCGCGCTCGAGCAGGTCCGGCCGGTTGTAAGGCACGATGACAAGCTGCCGCTCGATGTCGCGCGTGATGCCGGCCGAGCCGGGAAAGACGGCCGGGCTGTCCTCGTCGCCCAGTTGGTCGGCCGGCGTGCCGATCGAGAACATCACCTGGTCGTGGTAGCCGTGGAAGTTTCCCTCGAACTTCAAGAGCTTCGCTCGGCCGGTGAAGGCGCGGGCCAGCCGGATGACGTGAAGCGTGGCTTCCGTGCCCGAGCTCGTGAAACGCACGCGCTCGCAACTGGGGACCGTCCGGCAGAGCAACTGCGCCAGCTCGGTGTGCGAATCGTTCTCGTAGGAGCAGGCCCAGCCCCGCGCCAGTACGGCCTCGACCGCCTGGCGAACGCGGGGATCGCCGTGGCCCAAGAGCGTGGCGCCGTGGCTGGTACACAGGTCGATGTACTCGCGACCGTCGAGGTCCCAGACACGGCAGCCCTCCGCGCGTTCGAAGAGCATCGCGTGGCCGAGGGCGCGGTTGACACGTGTGGACGACGAAACCCCGCCGGCGAGCTGCCGGCGTGCGAGCTGGAATTGTTCGACGACGCGGGTCATGGGAGTCACTCCGACATGAACCAACTGATGAGGCTCAAGATCTCGCCGGTGTTCCGGAGTGGAAGCACATCCTCTTGCTCAACGCCAATGTCGGAGTCCCATTTCAAGTAATGAACCGTCGCGGACGTTTCAAATTCGAGTTCGAGCGAACGATGGCCGCGGTGCCATTCTAACTGCAGCCGACCGCGCGTCATGGGGACGACCTGCGGCGCGGGCACGATGTCGTCCGGCAATGCCATCACGAAGCGTCTCGCCGAATCGACGATCGCGGCGCTAATGGTCTCCGCCCCATAACCGTCCCAATCCGGCGAGAGAGACAGCAATTGATTCAGGGCGTCGACTACCGCAGTCTTGTCGAGGCGGCCCACCGAGGTTGAAATAGCTCACCTAAACCAAATGATCGCCCGCGCGGGCATTCGTGTCTCCGCCCCTTACCTTCATCGTCGCCGACGATTTGACCGAAGTCAACTGTTGGTTTGTGCCCATGTTGCGCCTGCCCGGTCTCGTCGCCAGCCCGATCCGTCAGCCCAACGCCCAACGCCTATCACCCAAGCGAGTCGGCAATCGGCTTACTGAGCGTTACATTGATAATGGAGACTCTCGACGCCGTTAAATGAGCCGCTCGGAAGAAATCCACCGCCGCTTTTCCATTAGCTATGTAACACTCAGTAGTTCGTTGAGGGAGCGCGGTGACCCGGGAAGGACGGGCGAGGGGTCAGGGTGACCTGGCGCGCCTCGCCATCGAAGAAGGCACCGAAGTACTGGAGAAACCCGGCGTGGCCGAGCAAGTTGTAGTGCAGGCGGGCCGAGACAAAGGCAACCACGGCGGTCCATTCATAGGTCTCGTCCCGGCCGTCCGTGAGGTGAATCTGAACCGGAGCGTAGCGGCAGCGGATCGGCGTGACACGGGCGGCGAGCACGATCTGCCGTTCCTCGGCCTGGTCCAAGTCGATCCCGAGCAAGCGGGCGGTCTCTTCCGGAAAGACGGTGTCGTCGGCGCCGGTATCAAGCAAGCCATCGCGGATGAGGCCAGAGGTGGGCCCGATCAGGCGGATCGCGGTGATGGGCCGGTAGCGCACACGCTGGCCCCCGAGCGAAGGGATCGCCTTAGGTCGGGGCACAGCCATGTAGGGGATCTTCACTCCTCGATTCCTCCTCCCAGGATCGTGTCCACGCTAGGAACCATCGTAATCAGCACCTCGGTCATGTCGTGGCCTTGTGAACGCAAACGGTGGTCCAGGGCGAACTCGCTCTTATCGCTGTCCAGGATGGTCGTGCCGTCCGGACTCCAGGCCACGTACTGGCCGCTATACTTTTCCAACTGCTCGGATGGAAACCGCTGGCGGTTCGCTTGAAAGGTCTGCAAGTCCAAGTTCGGACTCCTTTACCGTGGAGGGGCTGCGTAGAACGCTCCATTGGCGAGTTTATTGCCAGGGTGTTCTTATGTCAAGTACCGGTACGTGGCCGAAACAAACTGACGTTTCCCATTGTCGTCGGCTGAGTCAAGTTTGAGGCGACCGTTATTTGCGACAAGTGAGGGCGGTATAATCATTATTTGACCGCTCAGGGTCGAATGATCGGACGAAACGATGCCTCAACGAGACGAACGCCTTTTCTGGTTGCACGCGCGACAAGTCGATGGTGCCATCGCGCGGATGATCGATGCAGAAAACCACCAGTTCGCTGGAGCGTGGACGGCGTGCGCCCTGGGTTGCACGCCCTGCGTCCGCACTCAAGTGACGTCAGATCGTTTATGGCTCTTTCGCTTGGGGACGACCAATCAGGCGCTGGCGAGCAAGTTCAACAAGCAACTCACGGCACACATCAAGGGGTTGCCGCTTGCGATTGGAACCCCCAATCTTTGCGCCAAACGCCAAACCCACCTTCCGCAACCCCTCGTGATCCAACGCCTCGGGCCTTGGCCGAAGACCGATCTGGGGCTCCACTCCGTAAACGACAAGTACAATGGAACCCTCATTTCGTACAGCTATTACGAGGGGAAGTACTACCGACCTCCCCACCTCCAACTGTCAGACTTGAACGGCCTCTGCCTTGCGCTGAAGCGGGCCTGGGATGACGTGGCGTGCTGCTGCCATCTGACCATTCCGTCATGCTGCGGCGTTGGCTGTTACGACTGTTTCCAGGCCCAATGTCCCAGATGCGACGGTACCGGGTGGAAGGATTTCGCGAAATGGGTTGGAAACGGATGTCAGGTGGACTATTCGTCCGGCGTGCCTATCGCGAAGCTGCAAGGCGAGTCGCAAAGCTCCGAGGGCGGGAAGCCCAACGTCAAATATCAGCTTCAAGCCCCAAACTCGCGCCCCACTTTACGAGCATCCAATGTGGACCCGCTCGACGGATTAGCGCGTTGGGCAAGCATGTAGTTCCGCGGGCAACTTGGTTTTGGGCAATCTTGCCCACCTCTGCCGGGATTCGCATGGCATCCCTGCTCTTGCGGTCCCGCCGTGGCCGGTCAGCCCGTCGCGCTAGGCCGGATGACTCGAAGCC
>DATLQY010000474.1:0-4887 GCA_035534975.1 Pirellulales bacterium | reverse complement strand
GCAGGGCCTCGGCCTTGAGTCCCTGTTCCCGCAGGATCGCGGCACCCTCGACGCGAAGCGCGATGTTCGCTGGATCGTTGCCGAGCCCCAGGGTGATCTCCTGCAAGCGCTCGGCCTGGATTCTGAGGATTTTACTCCGCTCCAGGTGCTGTTTGGCACCGTCGTCGTTTCCCAAGGCCTTCAACGCGACGCCCAAAGCGTAGTTGGCGGCGGGATCCTGCGGAGAGAGCTTGACGGCTTCCTCGTAGTACCGCGCCGCGCCCTCGAAGTCGCGCTCCGCCGAGGCGATCTGACCCAGTGTGGTACAACCCCGCGCCAGCCGATCGTCATCCAAGCCCGTGCCCCCCGCGCGCATCGCCTTGACCGCCGACTCCAATGCGAGTTTCGCCGTCTCCATTTGACCCTGTCGGAAACGACACAATCCAAATTCCAACTCCACACTCGGGTCGTTCGGCGCCTGACTGCGGCAGGTCTCGCACTCGGCCAGCGCTTCGTCGATCTTCGACTGGTGCAAGAAAAGGTCAGCCATCGCCAACCGCTCGGCCACGCGGCGCGGCGCGATCCGCAAGACCTCGCGCAGCTCGGCTAGCATCAAATCCGGGTTCGGCACGACGACGTTGTGGAAATATGCCCGCAGCAGCCGCGCGCGAAGGCTGTCGGGCCGCCATTCGATCCAAAGGTTCATGCAAAGCTTGGCGTCGCGAAGCCGATGATCGGCCACGTAGCCGATGGTCATGGCCTCGTAGACGTCCTCGGCCAGATCGTCGTCACCACCGTCTTCGAGTACCTTGGTCAAGTAGGGTTCGGCCTTGGTCAGGTCTCCCTTCTGAAACAGGATCATCATCATCTGCCGCTCCAAGTCGCGAATCGGCCAGCCGAGCGCCCTCGCGCGTAACAGGTGTTTTTCGGCGAGGTCATATTCCGCATGACGTCGATAGGAGACAGCCAGCAAGTAGTGGACGTCGGAGCGGTCAGGCTGCCGCCGCTCGACGGCTTGCAACCTTTCCTCGGCTTGCTGCAGTTCGACATTGTCCAGGGCGCGCCGTGCCTGGTGCAGGTCGTAGGCGACCAGGAGTTGCTGCTTCACCGGCACCCAGAGCGGCACCACGGCCACCAACAGCAGAAAGACCATCGCGACCCGCCGCCGCGTCGGTCCGGATCGTGCCCGATTGTTCATGCTCGCATTTCCTTATTGCACGGCAAACGACTAACCACTTCCATCCGTGCCGGACGGCTCGACGATGACCAACGTCTGGTTCGCCGCGATGTCGTTGAGTTCCTGAATTTGGCCCTTCGGCCAATGGACCGTCAGTCCCTTGATCCGGGCGCCTTGGGGAATGCCCCAGAACGGCCTCAGGTCGCACTGCGAAAGGTAACTGGCGCCCCCCTTGAGCAGCCGTAATTGATGATCACCGGCCGAAGTGTGCAGCACCATCCAGGCCCCGATCGCGTCGCGGTTCGAGGCCGTTCCGATCAGCCGCACCCGCAACCAGCCGTTTTGGTTGTCGATCTCGTTGGATACCAGGACGTTCGGTTCGCCGTCGTTGTGCGAAAAGGCGAAGTCGAGGTCGCCGTCGTCGTCGAAGTCCGACATGGCCAGGCCGCGGCCGCGGTGCGGAGTCGAAAAATACCCGTCGGCTGGAAACGCCGCTTTGACGAAATGTCCGCGCTCGTTGATCAGCACCAGCGGATCCTGCTTGATCGGGGCCGACTTGGGAAAATTGATGACGTGGCCGTTGGAAACCACGAAGTCTTCGTCACCGTCGCGGTCGACGTCGGCAAACACGGTGCCGAAACCGACGTAAAGCTGGCCCAAGGCGGTAATGCCGGTCCCTTGGCTGACGTGCAGAAACTGCGCACCCCCTTCATTGCGGTAAAGCGCGAACGTCTCCTCCTCGAAGTTCGCGACCCAAATGTCGGGCAAGCCGTCGCCGTTGAAGTCGCCCACGTCGGTGCCCATGCTCCCTTGCGGCTTGCCTTCGCCGTCGCTCGACACACCGTGCAGCAGGCCGACTTCCTTGAAGACTCCGGAGCCCTGATTGAGATAAAGGAAATTGGCCTCGGTGTCGTTGGCGACGTAAATATCGAGGTCGCCGTCCAAGTCGAGGTCGCACATGACCACACCGAGTCCCTTGCCGCAAATTTCCGGCTCGACGACCAGGCCCGCCATACTGGTCGCGTCGCGGAAGGTGCCGTCGCCGTTGCTGTAATAGACGATGTCGGGCAACGGCTTGAATTGTCGCGGCGAGCAAATCTCGGGAATCTCGCGATTAGGTCCGGGACAGAGGGGGTTGTGCCCTTCGGCGAACGACCAGTCGACGTAGTGCGGAACGTACAGGTCGAGATGGCCGTCGCCGTCCAGGTCGCCCCAGGCGGCGCTGGTGCTCCATGAGTCGTCCAGCAAGCCCGCCTGCACTCGAACCTCGATGAACCGGCCGTCGCCTTGGTTTTGAAAGAGCTGCAAGCCGCCGTAGCCGGTCACAAGCAGATCGGTGAATCCGTCGCTGTTGAAATCAGCCGCGCAGCAACCGTGGGTGTAAAACGGCGCCTGGCCCACGCCCGACTCGGTCGTGACCGGCGCAAACTTCCAGTCGCCCAGGTTGCGAAACAAGCCCGATTCCAGACCGCTGATCGTCGGCAGCGGGTGCTCTTCATCCTTCGGTCCGTATTCTCCCCCTCCGGGGCAGAACAAGTCCCAGTGTCCGTCGCCGTCGTAGTCGAAGGTTCCGAGTCCGCCGCCGAGCGATTCGAGGATCACGTGGTGATTTGCGGCGCGGCCGTTATCGTAAGTGAAATCGAATCCGCTGCCGGCCGTTACGTCGGTCAGCTTGAGACTGGGGGCTTGGGCGACCGGCGGCGCGGGCACAGGTAGTCCCACCGCTGGGGGCGCCGCGCCGCACCCCCACCAAGAGATCATGGCCGCGCTTGCGACGAAAAAAGCCGCCGCGGCCCACACCTGAGGACGACGCGAGGAATGCTTCACGGCGGTTGATCTCGGCTTGCGATATGTTTCGACACTTGAAGGGGATGTGGGGATACGGACGAGATGTGGGGACGGTTTTTTTGAGCCTGTTTTTTTGAGCCTGTATTCCAGCATTCCAGCCTACGGCGTCGGCTGACCGCCCAGGCTGGCTGGCCCGCCGGGCAACTCCGACAAATGTTCGCGTGCTTTGGCGTGCGTCGGATCGACCAGCAGCACCGCGCGGTACCAACCGGCGGCCTCGGTCTGCATGTCTAGCCGCTCGGCCATCAGGCCCAAACGAAAACAGGTCAGAGCGTTTCTTGGCTCCTCCAGGGCGACGTTGCACAACTCGGAGTATTGATGTTCCAATTCGACGATTCGCGCGGCCTCGCGCGCGTGTTGTTCGGCCAGTTCGTCTTGTCCCAGGGCATGCAACGTTTGCGACAAAAGGGTATGCATGGGCCCATTGTGCGGACGGAGCGCCTCCGCCCGCTTCAGGCCCTCGACCGCCGGGTTCACCGCCTTGGCTTCCATGTCCAAGCGGGCTTGCACCATGATCGCATCGAAGTTGTCCGGGTCGGTCCGTAGCGCCCGAGCGACGTGATCGCGCGCGGCCTCGAGGTGGCCCAGGTTGAATTCACACTCCGCGAGCAAGGCCAGCGAGCCGGACGATTCGTCGGCATCCTTCAAGGTGTCGATCGCCTCCTGGTGCAGCAATAACTGCGATTGGAGCTGCGCCATATCCAAGAGCGCGTCTTGGCGCGTGGAACCTGAAACGCCGCGCAACAGCATCTCGCGCAAGTCGTCAATCGCCAATTCGGTTTGATGAAACGAGAGGTGAATGACCGACATGAACTGGTACGGATTGGGATCGCCAAGCGACAACTGGCCCGCCCTTTCGAAATGCACCAGCGATCGGCGAAAGTCGCCGGCGTCGAAGTAGGCGGCCCCCAGGCAGCGGTGGACTTCGGCAACGTCGGGATCGTACTCGAGCGCTCTTTGCAACACGGCTTCGGCATCCTGGAATTTCCCCTGCCGCAAGAGCGTTCGCCCGGCGAGGGTGAGCGCCAGCACGCGCGTTTCCGGGTGATCCAGCGCCAGTTGGAATTCGTCCAAGGCATCGTCCGGGTTCTGCTCTTGCAGCAGCAAGATGCCGTTGATCACGCAGGCATGTGGTTCGTATTCCGGCAGGCCCTGCAGCCGCAGCAATTCATAGCGGGCCTGGTCGAAGTCGTCGCGGCCCAGTGCTTTCAGGGCCCGCTGATAGCAACTCCACGGACGGTTCAGATAGGCGAAACCATAGGCCGCGGTCCCCAACGTGATCACCAGCAGCGCCCACAGCCCCCGCCGTCGGCCCTTTCGGCCTGGTTGGGTCGCCCGAGCTAAAGGGGTGCTTGCCAAACTGCCTTGCCGCACGTCGGCCACGCCAGCCGGGTTCTCAGCCGATCCAGTCAGGACGTGTTCCGGGATTTCTTGGTGCGCTTCCATCGGCTACCTGCTACAGCTACAAGCCCGCTGGTTCCCCGCCGACTCCGGCGGCTTCGGTAACATCATCCGTTGCCGCGGGGCCTGTGTCTTCTTCCGTTGCCGCGGGGCCTGTGTCTTCCGCGCCCATCGCTTCCGCTTGCGCGGCCGCGTCGCGGTGCCCCTGGGCCAGTTCGGGCTTGCCGTGCTCTTCGAAGAACTCGGCCAGAAGCTCGTGCGCTTCGCGGCAATTGGGATCGTACCGCAAGACGGACTGCATCCATGCCGCCGCGGCGGCCTGCCGCCCCTGGTCGACCATGATCCGGGCAGTCTCAAGCCTCAAATCCACATTTTCCACGTCCTGCATGAGAGCCCGATCGATTTCAGCAACCCGATGGTCTTGCTCGAGGAACCGTTGTGAGCGCTTCGAGTACTCTTCGGCCAACTCAGTCTGCCCCAAT
>DATLQY010000473.1:0-9264 GCA_035534975.1 Pirellulales bacterium | reverse complement strand
CCGCGGGGCGACCGAGCGCGTGGTCGAAATGGCGCCGCGGATGAATGAGGTACTCAATGAGGCCCGCCGACGCGGCGCACTCATCATTCACTGCCCGAGCGGCACAATGGATTTTTACGAAGACGCGCCGCAGCGAAAGCTCGCCCGGCAAGCACCGCCGGTGAAACTCAAACCGCTCACCGGCGGATGGTGCCCCCTGGCCGACGGCAAAGAGCCGGCGCTGCCGTTCGACAACGCGCGCGACCGCTGCGACTGCACGCCCCAATGCCCGCACGGCCATCCCTGGCGGAGGCAGATCGATACCCTGGAAATCGCCGCTGACGACGCGATCACCGATAGCGCCGAGGCGCTTTACCTGATGCGGCAGCGCGGCATCGACCACGTAATCTTGCTGGGCGTCCATGCCAACATGTGCGTGCTCGGTCGGCCGTTCGCCATCCGCCAACTGTGCGCGCAAGGGCTGAGCGTGGTATTGATGCGCGACATGACCGACAGCGTTCACGATTCCGGCTCGCCGCCGGAGGGTCTGGACCACTTCCGCGCCACGGAACAGGTGATCGAGCACATCGAGAAATACTGGTGCCCGACCGTGACCAGCCAGGACTTTTTGGGCGGCGCGGCGTTCTCGTTCCGCGAGGATCCGCGGCCGCACGTCGTGCTTTTGATCGGCGAGGACGAGTACCAGACCGACCGCACATTGCCGGCCTTTGCCGACGCCGAATTGGCCGACCGGGGTTTGCGGCTGACGGTGATCCACGCGAATCCCCGCGACCTCAACGATTTTCCGGGCTTGGAATCGCTCGACTCGGCCGACGTGCTCCTGGTCAGCGTCCGCCGTCGCACGCCGCCGGCGGATCAGCTCGCCCGTATCCGGGCGTTCGTCAAGTCGGGTAAACCGGTGGTAGGCATTCGCACGGCGAGCCACGCCTTTTCGCTGCGTAACGACCAGCCGCCGCCGCCGGGACACGCGGCCTGGCCTGAGTTCGACGCCCAGGTGTTGGGTGGTCACTACGTGGGCCACCACGACGCACCAGGCGCTGGCGCTCCGCGGACGTTGGTTTGGATCGCACCGAAGGAACAAGACCATCCCGTTTTGCGGCACGTGCCATCGGGCGAGATCGCGGTCGGTTCGTCGCTCTACAAGACGAGCCCCTTGTCGTCATCGGCCACGGCATTGATGCTGGGACGCGTCGAGGGGATCGAGCAGGCGGAGCCGGTGGCCTGGACGAACACGCGCGCCAACGGTGGCCGCGTGTTCTACACGTCGCTGGGCCATATCGACGATTTCGCATTGCCCGCCTTCCGCCGGTTGCTGCTCAATGGCATCTTCTGGGCGTTGGAAAAGCCGGCGCCGGAGTGACGACGAGCGGCTTCCGCCGGACTTACGTCATACGACTGCCGCAGGTCATGGCGTGAGCCAGTCGTCCAGGCGCAAGCCAGGAATGAATCGAAAATCGCTCGTGTTGTGTGTCACCAGCGTAAGGTCATGAACCAAGGCGATCGAACCGATCATGAGGTCAACGGGACTGACGATGATGCCTTGCCGCAGCAAAGTGCCTCTTAGTTTCCCCAGTTCCAATGCACATTCCTCGTCAAAAGGCAAGACTTGAACATCGCGTAAGAAATCGTGAACTTTGGCCAGGATCAACGTCGGATCGTTTTGTTTGAAAGCCCACGTATAGAGGTCCGACAACGTGATCGTCGAGATCCACAACTGGCCACCATGTTGCATGAAGCGGTGAAACAAGGCTCGGGGCCGACGAAGGTGCGCCGAACAGATGTCGCTGTCGAGCAGAAAGCTCATTCAGGAACCTCCCTGAATTTGGCGATCTTGCGTTCCTGGAGGATTTGTCGCATATCCTCGTCAAGTCCCGGAATACCGGCCAGTGCACCGGCGCAGCGCCTCAGGCCTTCTCCCCACGGATCGCCCTCGGGAATGCCCTCACTCCATTTGTTAGTCGCTTGCACGACGGTGACCGTGACCTCGACCTCCTGACCTTCGGACACGCCGAGATCCTCGTCGAGTTCGATCGTCCTGCCGCGGACCTTGCCGTGAACTGTTTTAGTCATCGCTGAGTCTCCTATTCACCCTGTTGCATTCCGCCTAGTATCATACCATGATCGCGATTCTCGCGGCCAGTTCAATACGGTGCATCGCCATCTTTGGAGACTCTGCATGAATCACCCGCTCGCGAAGATGGAGATGAAATTTGAAAAGGGGGCTACGCGTACGACGCTCGTATTCCTGCATGGCATCGGTGATGGCGGTGTCAAAAACGCCTGGTGCGTAGCACTTCGCGGTGCCCTAACGGAGATACGATACCCGGCTCTGGATGAAGAGACCGTGATCGCGCCTGAGTACGCATCGCTGCTCAGGGAAAAACCAAGTCTCCAGTGCGTGCCGCCGAAGCAGACCACGCGAAAGTCTGTCGGCGCTGAGGGCGATCTAGAGCGTTCGAACTACGAGCGGCGACAAGCCCGTCTGAAGCGACTATTGGAAGATGCGGGCGGCAATGGCGCGAACGCCTTCTGCTTGCCCGAAGAGGTGCCCCAACTTGTCCTGATGGCGCCTGTTCTCGACGTTCCGCAGGCCCGTATGTACGTCAACGACAAGGGGCTTCGTGCCTGCGTACTTAATAAGGTTCTCGACGAACTGCCTATTTCCGGTGAGGTGGTGATCGTCGGCCATAGCTTAGGTTCTTTGGTCGCCATCGACATCCTCGATCATTTGCCGCCTGAGCTGACCGTACATGGTCTCGTAACCATCGGCAGTCCGGCGGGGCACGTCGCGATGCATGGTAAGCACGAGCGATTGCTCAAGGAGTTCCCATATTCGCGAGTAAAGTCCTGGGTGAATTTATGGTCAGTCCTCGATCCGGTGCCACTCGGGAAGGGTGCAGCGCATTTGTTCCCGGCTGCGCTCGACATGCGAATCAAAATGCAAATGGGGGAGCACCGCGGGGAAGCGTACCTGCGCAATCCAGTGGTCGCGACAGCAATTGGCGAGGCGCTGTTCGGTTCTCGTTCTCGCGAACTGGTGCAGCTCCAGACGGCAATTGACATTCCGTTGGATGACCATGAAAAGGTGATCGTGGCGGCGCTCGCATACGGCCACGATCTCTCTGATAGAATGAAAAAAAAGATCCTCAGAAGAGATTCCGCGCGGCCCTTAGAATCGTCCAAGAGGATTGGGTTTCGCACATCGCCGATCAATATGCCGCTGAGGAACGCACGATGCCGGTGCGGCTGGCCGAGCTTGCGGACGGCCGGCGGCCGAACACCTGTGCTTTATTTGATCTCGGCCAATCAATCGCGATCTTGCTCGACATCGCAACGACGAATGTAATTGCCCCGTACGAAATCCGCACCTCGTCCACGGAGCAAAAGGAGGCCTTGGAGTCTCTGGCGAAATCCCTCGGATTCTGCGATACCTCCGGAACAAAGATCTCCGAGGCGCTCGCGGAAGCTCGCAAGGCGGTCAAGCCGCAAAGAGACCGGAAACCATTGATTGGATTGGCCGTTGCCGGTGCAGGCCTTCTCCTGGCTGGGCCGGTTGGACTTTTGTGGGTGGCGCCAACGGGCTTAGCCGGTGGCGCGGCCATCGTCGCCGCGCTTGCGGGGTTCGGCCCCGGTGGAATGCTCGGAGGTCTCTGGACCGCGGCCGGACTGATGGCAGCAGGTGGGGGCACGTCGGTGGCGGCAGTTAAGGGGCTCATTTCAGCCCCGGAAGCAGTCGTCGAATCGGCCGTGGCGAGGCTCCTCGCGACGGCGATCGCACGTAATGCGTTGGACGTGCGCCGCGACGATCGGGTTTGGTTTATTCTATGCGAACTCGAGACGCAGATTGCGAGTGAACTTCAACGTTTGACGCCGTACAGTGACGCCGAATCCTCATCAATTCAAGTTCTTCGGCGCAAGGCGCAAGCTGTGCGACAGGCGATCGAGTACATGGTTGACACGAAGCTGGCCCCCGTCATCACAGACGCTCCTGCCACGCCGCCCGAATGAAGGCTCGATCGGAAGCTACTCCAATTGGTCGATCGGCCTGCCGATCTCTGTCAATCGAATGATCTCGCGAGGCACTTCCGGTTGGAGCCTCAAGGTGCCGACGTCGAACAGCGTGTGCATGAGGGTCGAGACCAGGTGTTCCGGCCGATAAGGTTCCGTCGTGGGCCGGGCCGCATGGCGGTCGGATTGTCCGATCACCTGGCCCATCTTCCATCCGCCGCCGAAGAGCAACAGCGGCGTCAGCTCGCCGTAATGGTCGCGCCCGCCGTCGCGATTCAGCCGCGGCGTGCGGCCCATTTCGCCGGTCACCGCCAGCAGGATCTTGTCTTCCAGGCCGCGCTGGCGCACGTCGTCGATGAATGCGCTGACCGCGTGGTCCACCTGGCCGCCCATGGCGTAGATGCCGGCCATGTTCTTGGGGCTGTTGCCGTTGGCGTGATAATCCCAGCCGCAATCGGAAACCGTCACGAAGCCACAGCCCGCCTCGCACAACCGCCGCGCCAAGAGCATCTGCCGCCCGAGCAGGTTGGAGGCCCGCCGCATGTCGTACCAGCGCGTCAGCTCTTCCATGCGGAACAGCCCGCTCGTGTCGTACCGCGCGATCGTGGCGGGGCTCTCGCGCGAGAGGTCAAAGGCGGCGGCCACACCGCGCGTCACGACGTCGAAGGCCTGCTGCTGGTAGAACGACGCGCTCTCGATCGACCGCGACTGGTCGGCATGGCGACGGAGACGGTCGAGCTGCCGCAGCAAGCCCGCGCGGTCTTCCAGCCGCGCGGCGGGCAGCCGCAGCTCCATATCGGCCTTCAACTCGCCGCCACCACTGGGATTGAATGCGGCGTAGCTATCGCCCAGCGACCCGGCTTGCGTCAGCGTGGGTAGCGCGCCCGTCTCGAAATTACCCTCGAGCTTCAACCCGTCTTTGACGGCCTCGGGAAGGACGAGCACGTTGGTGGGCAATCCGGTCTCGGGGTGGTTCGTGCCGCGAACCCGGGCATAGACCGTGCTGATCGCCGGTCCCTTCGCATCGCCGCCGGCGACGACCTGGCCGTAGGTGTGGCCGCTATTGCCCGAGCCGTAGGAGCGAACGACGACGAACCGGTCGGCCAGTGCCGCGAGTTTCGGAAAAGTGGCGCCGAAGGTGACGCCCGGAATGCGGGACTGAACCTCACCCGTCACAGAGCGGATCTCCGCGGGCGCGCTCATTTTCGGATCGAAGAATTCGATGTGCGGCGGGCCGCCCTGCAGGAACAAGAGTACGACCGATTTTCCCGTAAGCACGGGCGCATTGCCGGACGCCCGCGCTTGTGCTTCGAGCAAACCGGCCAGCGACAGTCCGGCCAGTCCACGGGCGCCCAGCCCCATCGCGCCGATTCGCAGAAAGTCACGGCGAGAATAACCCTGGCAATCGTGCGTGGGCCGCGGATCAGCGATCGTGAGCACTGGCGGTTTCCTTATCTGGGATCATCCGAGCAACGCGTGGATGGGCTCGCCGGTGCTGATCGCCAGCGGGCGGTTTTGCTGATCGGTCATGTGCGTGTGGGGGTCGATTCCCAGGCAATGATAGATGGTCGCCGCGATATCCGGCGGGCCGACGGGCTGTGTGGCGGGATACGCCGCGCTGCGATCGGACGAGCCGTACACTTGCCCCCCCTGAATGCCGCCTCCGGCCATTACGATCGAATAGCAGAACGACCAGTGGTCGCGCCCCGCGCCCTTGTTCACCATCGGAGTGCGGCCCATATCGCCCATCCAGACGACAAGCGTTTCGTCCAGCAGTCCGCGGCCTTCCAGATCGTCGAGCAGCGCCGATAGCGCCCGGTCGGTGGAAGGGAGCAACGTGTCTTTCAGGGACGAGAAATTACCGCCGTGCGTGTCCCAGTCGCGATTTCCGATCGAGTAGACCGTGATCATAGGCACGCCCGCCTCGACGAGCCGCCGCGACAGCAGGCAATTCTGGGCGAAGGGATTCGGACCATAAGTGTCGCGGAGCGATTGCGATTCTTTCGTCAAATCAAAGGCGTCGCGGCTAGCGGGAGAGGCCAGCAATTCGTAGGCCCTTCGCCGAAAACCGTCGATCTCGCGCGCGTTGGCGATGGATTCCAAAGCCGGCACGGCGCGGTTCATCTGTTCGAGCAAGGGCCGGCGCCGAACCAACTGCTGGCCTACCGTCGCCACCTCGCCAAACATCGAATCGACCACGCGCATGTCCAGGCGGACATCGGCGGCGCCAAAGGGCTGCACAAAGGGCACGGCAAACGGATCGTAGGCCCGGCCCAGGCAACCGGCATTCTGGCCCATGGTGTCTTTGTGGCCAAAGTGTCTTAGCTCTCCCAGCGTCACGTAGGGAAACATACGCTGATCGGCGGGACGCACCTTGCTGATCACCGACCCCATCGAAGGCATATCCTGCGGGGTTGCCGCCGGCTCGGTTCCCAGCGGCCGCGACCGCGGGTGGGGGTAGCCCGTCAGCGCCAGGTAGGCACCCACCGCATGGTCGTTATCGGGGTGGTTCACCGACCGAAGGATGGTGTAGCGATCCGCCCTGGCGGCGAGGCCGGGCAAATGTTCGACGATCGACGTTCCGGCCACGCTGGTGGCGGTCGTCTTGAATTCACCTCGGATCTCGACCGGAGCGTTGGGCTTCAGGTCGAACGTATCAAGGTGCGAAGGCCCGCCGTAATTGAAGATCAAGATACACGACTTGGCCCTGCCGAAGCTGCCGCCCGATTGTCGGCCGCCCTGCGCGCCTTGACCGGCGGCCGCGGCACGGGCGCGCAAGCGGTCGGACCACATCAGGCCGGTGAAACCCAGCCCGCCGATACGTAGCGCCTCGCGGCGGTTGATTCCGTCGGGCGTGCGATGGTGTTGACCAAAAAACGAGAGCATTGCGAGCTCCTTGCCGTCGTAGGTCAGGCTTTCCAGCCTGACGTAGAACGGAATTCATTCCGTTTCCCCGTTGCCAAGTTTCGACGCCGCCAACGGAATGAATTCCGTTCTACGACAATCGCCGCCACGTCAGGTTTTCCAGCCTGACTGCCTAGATATTATAAGCATTCTCGCGGTGGAACCATAGCGCGTCTCAAAGTTGCTGGAACTCCTGTTTGTTCAGCGAGGGCACGATGCGGTGGTTGCCCGTCAGCCGCCACGTTTCGAATGTGGGGCCCAAGTTGATGGCCAGCAGTAACACCAACGACGACGATATCGGGACGACCGGCAGAGAGAATCCAGTCGACCGAACAAGTAATTCCAGTGCCGCCGGGGCACCGACCCCAACGAGGATCGTCGCGAACGGCGCAAGAAAAACGAGATCGTACCCGGGGATGATCCAGCGCAGCGTCCATAGCCTCCCCCACAAGCTGATCGGTGGCCGGTGATGACGGCAGTAACGGAAGAGCCGAGAAAAAACGATTGCCAGCAACAGGTACCAGTACAGCGCATACGCAACGCCTCTATTACTGTTTGGGGTCGTCTCGTTCGCCGCCAGCGCAAAGACCCACCAACCGGCCAGCAAGCTGAGCAGCACGCCATCGCGATAACTGATCCCAACGGTCGACGGCTGAGGTTGGAACTGGTCGAAAGGCCAACCGAGGCCATCCACCGTGCGTTTGCTGGGAATGAACTGTTTGCGCAATTTGTCCCACAAGGGTAAGACCTGCCAAGGGAAGCGGTCCCATTGCGCGCGCAGACCGAGCTGCCCCAGCACTGTCAGCGGCAGACACGCGATCAGGCCCGCGGGCTCTCTGACGTCGAGATAGACGACCAGGCCCAAGCCGAATGCCAGCCCATAGCCGAAGCCCCACATTCCCACGAGCAAGAACGAAACCGCCAGCGTGCCAAGATAACTGAGAAAGAAGAGCGACACCGGCGTCAATCGCCAAATCTGCGGATTGTGCATCAACGTCAGCATAAGCCCAAGCACAAGCGCGTCTTGCGCGACAAGATGGACGGGACCTACGGGCAGCGGCGTTCCGCGCCGCCAGGGCGTCAGCGTAAGCCACAAGTAGTAGGATTCGTTAAAGAGCGGATGGAACGCGATCACGCGATAAACTGCGTAACAGGCGGCCATCGCGCAAACGACGGCATCGCGGCCCTTGAGAATACCAGCGGCTGTGCCGGCCCCTGGCACCCACGACTCGATCCAAAAATACAATGACTCGCAGGAAAGCCAACAAGCCAGCGCCAGCACCACGGCCCAACCCGGCGGAAGCACGACGCGGAGCCAGGTGATCGCTTTGCGGATCATCGGGGGGCGTCCTGAAAGTATCGCTCGATCCGGTCAAGCGTCGTCGCGTGGACAAGTCGTTCCAGCACCTCGCTCAATGGACCCGTGCAATTGGTCAACTGCCGCAGTCCCGCGGGCGTGTCGAACGCCAGCACCTGCCCGTCGCGCACGACCACAATCCGATCGGCGACTTCCTCCACCATCTCGGGTACGGGCATAGTCAAAACCACGGTAGTCTGCCGGCGTTCATTCAGCCCCTGCAAGACGCGCTTCAGCGCCAGAATTCCCGACGGATCGAGCCCACCGGAAAACGGTTCGTCGAGCAGCAAGACCGGCGCCTCGGTGATCAAGGCCGAGCAGATCGCGATCTTTTTTTGCTGGCCATTGGAGTAACTACGGATCGGCCAATCGCCTTCGCGCTCCAGCTCGAAGAGCCTGAGTAACCGTTCGGAGTGGTCGAGCAATCGCTCGTCGTCGAGACCGTAGACCCTGCCGACACCCAGGAGGAACTCGCGGCCCGTGCGGTTCTTGGGAAGCCAGGGGTGGTCGGGCAGATAGACGACCCGTTGACGAATGGCGAGCTCGACTTCCGGCGAGCTGCGGCGGTGCAGCCCGTCGATCTCGACCTCGCCCCGTTGTGGCTGCAAGACGCCGGCCATCACGGCCAGAAGCGTCGTTTTACCCATCCCGTTGGGGCCGAGTATCACCACGCGTTCACCTGCGGCAACGGTGAGCGTCACCTGTCGCAGGACCGGCCGAACTCCATAGTGTTGAGTGATCGCAGTCAGACGAATCACGACGTGACCTCAATTATTAGCTCGAATCCGCCCGACTGAGACGTTATCATAGGATTTTTCCGGCAGAGCCAGCTCGGGTCACTCGCGGCAATGGTGGGCCGGCGCTCGCCTTAGGCGAGCTAGTCCCACCCTACGTATTTCCTATGAATCGGACGTTATCATAATCGTTTTCGCGGTAGACCGGGAGGTTTTCACGTGACCTGTCTCGCAATTCGATCGCTCGCGCTGGTCGTGGCC
>DATLQY010000472.1:0-2818 GCA_035534975.1 Pirellulales bacterium | reverse complement strand
CGGGCTGCGAGGCGACACGGACGAAAGCGGGTAAATAAGAGGGCCTGCGTTTGTAGAAACGAGCGTGAAACTCCAGGGGACAAGCCCCTGGCCTCAAGAAGATGTGTAGAACAACCAGGGTTGCGCCGCTGCGCCCGTGGGCTATGGAATGACGCCGCGTTGCGGTTACGCCACGGGCCGGCGTTGAAGAGCGCGGCGACATCGTGAACGCGGGCGGCCTCAAGGACGCGGTCTTTGACGTCGTGGTCGCCTTCCTGGCCGATGACGCCGGCCGGTTCGCGGCCGAGGTCGAAACCGTCGATCGGAGCAATTCAGCGCCTCTTCAATTTGTTCCAATCCACCTGCTTGCCGTCGGCACGCAGGAACAAGCGTCGCAACTGCTCCTGGTCGGTATCGACACGCAGCGTATGCACGCTGGTGTCCGCAAAGGCGGTGAGAAACAGGCCGTCAAGCAGTCCGCCCAGCCCGGCTCGCGGTTGGTCGAGGTCAAGCTTCAGGTCGACGGGTTTCGTCCAAATCACCGCCCGGTCATCGTCGGCCTCAACGATCAGGATTGTGTTCTCGGTCCCATCCGTGATCTGCTGCATTGGTACACCCTCGTGCCCATGAAAAACGGTCCCGTCCGCGACCGGCACGAGGTACGTCGTGCGCTCCGTCGCCTTGTGTTTCGACAGCGGCGATCGGAACACATCGGGCATCCGCTCGACAAGCGACCGGTTGTGTTCGCTGTCCCATGGTTCGTCGAGATGGAATTCCCGGTACAGCTCGTCTTGTTCCAAGTATGGCAGAAGCTGCACACGCCAGCTCAAGAGTGGCTCGCCGTCGGCGCCGTAACTGGCCGCGGCCGGTAGATGGTGGTGCGCGATGTGGTAGTCGTGCGTCGCGTTCGCGAGTTGTTTGAGGTTATTGATCGAGCGGTGGCGGTGGCTCGCGTGCCGCGCAGCCCGCACCGATGGTTCGACCATCGCTCGAAGGATCTCGACCCGTCGATTGTGCTTGTCGAGGGGCACGTCGAGCTTGTCGCCCTCCCCTTGGGGATCCATCTTGGCCACAATCAACTCGAACTGCGAGAGCGACGCGAGGACCTCGCGGTGCCGCCCAGCGAGCTCGTTATGCTCCAGCCAGCGCTTGCGCAAGGCGCTCGCGGCGTCGCGTTCTCTTGTTTGGAGGGTGCCCGACGCCGCAAGTTGGGGAGGCGCGCTGATGCCCAAAGCAAACCAGCGCAATCCTCGTGTCAATGTTCGGCTCGGTCCTCCGCCGACTTCGGTCGGCAACGTCGGCAAGAGATCCTCGATGAGCCGCCGAGAATCAGACGTGGTTACGACGAGCACTTGTGCGTCCGTCTCGCCCGCTGCATCGAGGGCTGGCGCCACCTCGGCGCGCCGCTGGCTCGCCAGCCGATCGAGCGTCGCCTCGGTGCCAAAAACCAGCGCGCCGGGCAGCTTGCGGTGCGACTCGAATGGTAAGATGCCCAGCGCCGTCGTGAGAGCTTGTTCGTCGGCGCCCTCGATAAGCGGCACGACGATGAATGGGGGCAATTCCGGCGCCTCGGCCAGGCTGACGACGACGAACATTTCCTGCGCGCCGGCGTCACGAAATTGTTCCAACAATCGCCGAGCGGACGATTGCGCCCGCAGGCTCAGACGCGCAGGGCGAGGTGTTTCGTCGTGGGCCGGTTCCACGGCACCGCCTTGGGCGGCGGCCATTCGGGCGCCGGCAAGCACCGTTGCCCAAGCAATCGCCATGGCGGCACACATAAGGCGTCGCTTCGGCTGCCTCCGTTTGAAGTCGAGGTGCCCCTTAACTAGGAAACGCCCTCTTGCGTCGCGCGAGGGCGCCCGTGATGAGTCGATCAGCATTGAAATGATCCTGGTAAAACCTGCGAAACCATTCGCCAACAGCATCTTAACACGTTGCGACGTGCGAACGGCAAGAAAAACCCGCTTAGGCCTTGGCCGGAAGGCCCGAGATCGCCGCCGTCAACACGGTGTGTTCCGCGGGAGGGCCGAGGAACGAGAGCATCAGGTTCGTGCCGGCGATTCGTAGCCGGCGATGGGTTGACCCGTGACCAGGGAATAGAGTACGTCGGGATCGAGGTCGGCGCCGCATGGCCAAACGACAGTGCCGAGCTCAGGATCGACGCGGACGGCCACGAATTCATTGCGGTCGGACAAAGGCGCGAACACGCCCGTCAATCGAATGCAATTTGTCACGTCGACCACCCCTTCGATACCATCTTCGAACCGTACAGACAGGCGATACCCGTCCAGGGCCCGCGCTTCCACAAGATCCTTCAACATGAGATCACTCCAGCGTTACCAGTCGAAACGCGACTAATCGATGATAGCTAATGGGGGCCATTAAACCAAATGCAGCCCGATGCAACGCAATGTCGGAAACCCCGACCTGGTTGTGGTATGGTGGTATGATCGTCCTTGGTCTTCGAAGCCCGTCGTGGTAACACAGACTAAACTTCGCACCGTTTCCGTCGCTACAAGAGCATATTCGTGGAATACTCGCCCGACTCGCCGCCAACTCGCCTCCGCGCCGTGGCGGAATTGGTCCGCCTGCCGAACGTCTTTACGGCCATGGCCGACGTGCTGATGGGCTACCTGTGTACGCACGCCGGCCTGGACCGCTGGGGCGGCTTTAGTTTGCTATTGGCCAGTTCATGTCTGCTCTACATGGCGGGCATGGTGCTCAACGATTACTTCGACCGCGATGTCGATGCCCAAGAGCGGCCCGACCGGCCGATTCCATCGGGGCGGATTACCGCGCGGCTGGCCCGGACGCTTGGATTTTCCCTGTTGCTGGCGGG
>DATLQY010000471.1:0-5363 GCA_035534975.1 Pirellulales bacterium | reverse complement strand
CTTCAGCCGAGAGGTCGCCCTCGCAACTGCTGGGTCGGCTACATGTCGAACGAGCAATTCACATGGTTCAGCTCCTTTCAGCTAAACTAGATCAACCAAGCTTCGCCTGGCGCACCAAAAAGATGTGGGCAAAAAAATGTCGTGAAGAACGCGCAAGGAGCTCGCACAAGTCATGTTCCTCGCATGTCGGCCTTGCGCGCGAGAGTTTCGACGGTCTTCGTGGACATTTTTTGCCTTCAGCGTCTTATCGCCGCTCGAAGGCCAGCGGCTGCTCGGAGTTCGGGTCGCGGATGCGGATCGAGACCTTGCCTTCAAGCAGGTCGTCGAGCAATTGGCCGACGACTTCCGCCCGCCAGCCGCGGGCCAGGCTGGGCGGCCCGACGGACCCGTTGGTCTGACCCAACTGGAAGGCGATCAGGTCGCGCACGTCGCTCGGAGTGCCGACCAGGCTGGCCGCGACATTGGCCTCACGGCAAATGCTGCTCAGGGCCGATGTGAGAAACTGGCCGAGCATGGTCAATTGGGGGTTCGTTTCGCGGTTGATGGCTTCGGGACACTCGTCGTCGGGCACGGCCAGGGCACGGGCAATCGCCTGCGAAATGGCCGGAACGTGCCGCTGCAAGTCGCCCCGCTCCATCCCCCGCACCGCGCGAATTTGTTTCGGATCGGCCGAACGGCGGCGCGCCAGCTCGACGATCAGATCATCGCGCAGCACGCGGCGCACGGGGCAGTCGCGGTGTTCGGCTTCGCTCTCGCGCCACAGCCAGAGCTCGCGGACCACGACCTGGTTCCGGCTGGAAAGGCCCGAGCTCCCAGACACCTTGCGCCAGCGATCGCGGCCGCGCATCGAGCGGACTTCCTCCAAGAACACCGCCATCTCGGTTTCCATCCAGGTCCGTCGCCCCAGCTCGTCGAGGCGCCGCGCGAGCCGATCGCGCAGGGGGTGCAAGTGCCGCACGTCGTCGAGGGCGTACTCCACCTGGCGGTCGGTCAACGGGCGGCGGCGCCAGTCGGTGCGGGTCTCGCCTTTGCGTGGCGTGACTCCCAGAAACTTCGAGATCAGGTTTCCGTAGCCGGCGGGGTAGTCGGCGCCAACCAGTCCCGCCGCGATTTGCACGTCGAACAAGCCTGAGGGGGGCCGGCCGAGGGCCGCCAGGCTGAAGGCCACTTCCTCGCGTCCGGCATGCACGATCGTTTCGTGTTCGCCGGCGGAGAGCGCTTCCCAAAAAGGCTTCATGTCGCCGACGGCCAAAGGGTCGATCGCCACCAGGTCCTCTTCGACGGCCACTTGCACCAGGCAAAGCTGCGGCCGGTAGGTGTGTTCGGAGACGAATTCCGTGTCGAAAGCAATCGACTTCGCACCGGCAAGGCGGCGGCAAAACGTAGCCAAATCGTGGTCGCTGGTAATGATGGGACTTGTCATTGGTCAGTTGTCAATGGTCAGTGGTCATTCGTCATCGGTCATTGGGCTTTGGTCCGAAGTCGGCCTAACCCCATTATTTCTTCTCCCCGTCTCCTCACCTCTTCACCTCCTCACCTCCTCACCTCCGTTCCAGCTCAGACGAAGAACAGAAACGTGACCAGCGCGAACAACGGAACCAGGATCGCGCCGCTGAAGACCATATATCCAAAGAAGCTCGGCATGGGGATACCCGATTTCTCGGCGATCGTCTTGACCATGAAGTTCGGCCCATTGCCGATGTAGGAGTTGGCCCCCATGAACACGGCGCCCAGGCTGATCGCCGCCAGCAGCAGATCCGACACTCCCACCGCGGCAAGGGTGTCGTCGCCGGGCGGCAGGGCCTTGGCGGTCTCGAAGAACACCAGGTAGGTCGGAGCGTTGTCGAGCACCGACGAGAGTGCGCCGGTGGTCCAAAAGAACTTCGCAGCGCTGTCGATGCCCAGTTCCTTTCCGCGCACGTGCAGTATCTGCAATGCCGGCTGCATGCAGATGAAAATGCCCAAGAACAGCGCGGCGACCTCGACAATGGCCCCGTAGGTGAACTTATTGCCGTGTCGAATCGACTCGGGACCGATCGCCAACGACAGCCCCACCAGGGACAAGAGCACGCATTCGCGCAGGTAAAGCCACGGGTGCCAGTCGGTGCCCGGCACCGCCTTGGTTACGTCCAACATGGCCACCGCCAACACCACGCCCAGCAGCAACAGGGCGTTCGGCCAGGCACCGCCGAAGCGTAACGGGTGTACGCGAGTTTCGTCGCGAGCGACGGCGCGCAGTTCCTCGTTGGGGTAACAGCGGAAGCGGTCCCAGGCGTAATAGATCGCCAACAAGGCGCCGTTGACCAGCAGCCAGGCTTTCCACAGTTTCAAGGTCCAGAGGAAGGGCACTCCCTGCAGGTAACCGAGGAACAAGGGGGGGTCGCCCAACGGCAGCAGGCAACCGCCGCAGTTGCAGACCACGAAAATGAAGAACACGACCGTATGGCGGACGTGCTTCCGCTCGCGGTTGGTTTCCAATAGCGGCCGGATCAAGAGCATCGCAGCGCCCGTGGTGCCGATCACGCTGGCCAGAACGGCGCCGACGGCGAGAAACAGCGTGTTCGTCATGGGGCGGGCCGGCAAGTCGCCCTCGATGCGAATGCCGCCGCTGATCGTGTAAAGACTGAACAGCAACACGATGAACGGCACGAAGTCTTGCAGGATCGCGTTGGCCACGATCGTCCAAGGGTGTTCCCAGGCGAACAGGTCGTCCTCGGGCCGCGGAATCCGCACATGGTTCAAAAAATGACGGTCGATCGCGTGCGGGTGGGCGAACCCGTAATAGGCGAGCACCGCCAGTCCCAGCCCGGCCGCCACGTAGAACTTGTGCAAGTTGCTCTCCCACCAATGTTCCGTGCGGCGCGAAAGCGGCAAGATGGCGATCGCCGCCAGAAGCAAGCAGAATGGCAGCACGGTCCAGTAGGGGGGCGGCGTCAGGGCCCCAGGCGCCGCCACTGCTTTCGCGTTTCCGGCGTGATCGGACAAGATCAACGATGTGGCCCGCTGCGGAAGGTTGAGCGCGGAGGCGGCGCCGTAAACCATCAGCACGACGATAATCGCCGAGAGGACCGGTCGCTTGGAGCTGGCTGGGTTAGTGTGCGATTCGGACATAATAGCAGCGTTATACACGAAGATCGGCGCGAGTGAACGGCCGAATTGGCGTGAATCGACGGAATTCTCGGCACCACTTCGTGTCATCCTTCCAGCCTGGGTGGGTTGCGGAGATCGGCCGCGATCGACCAGGCGGATTCCCAGCCGTGCCCACGGATGCTACGCTAGCGGAAAACCAACCGACCGTAAGGGGACCCGACACATGAGCCAGACCCCGCTTCGCGACCTCAACGCCTGGAAAGCTCTGGAAGCCCACTTCCGGCAAATCCGCGACGTCCACCTTCGCCAACTGTTCGCCGGCGATCCCCGCCGCGGCGAACGGCTGACCCACGAGGCCGAAGGCATTTATCTCGACTACTCGAAAAACCGCATTACCGACGAGACGCTCAAGCTCCTCCTCCGCCTGGTTGAAGACGCCGGCCTCCGCGGCCGCATCGACGCCATGTTCCGCGGCGACAAGATCAACGTCACCGAGGGCCGGGCCGTACTGCACGTGGCCCTGCGAGCGCCGAAAGGACAGCGGATCGTCGTCGACGGCCAGGACGTCGTTCCCCAGGTCCACGCCGTGCTTGACAAAATGGCCGGCTTTTGCCAGCGAGTCCGTGGCGGCGCGTGGAAGGGGCACACGGGCAAACGCATCCGCAACGTGGTCAATATCGGTATCGGCGGCTCCGATCTGGGGCCGGTGATGGCCTACGAAGCGCTGCGGAACTATGCCGACCGTGGGCTGACTTGCCGCTTCGTGTCGAATATCGACGGCACCGACCTGGTCGAAGCCACCCGCGACCTCGACGCCGCCGAAACCCTGTTCGTCGTTTCGTCGAAGACCTTCACCACGCTCGAGACGCTCACCAACGCCAGGAGCGCTCGCGACTGGTGCCTGGCGCAACTGCGCGACGAATCGGCCGTCGCCAAGCACTTCGTGGCCGTCTCGACCAACGCTACGGAGGTGGCGAAGTTCGGCATCGACACGGCGAACATGTTCGAGTTTTGGGATTGGGTCGGAGGACGTTATTCCGTCGATTCGGCGATTGGTTTGTCGCTGATGCTGGCCATCGGCCCGGACCATTTCCAGCGGATGTTGGCCGGTTTTCACCAGATGGACGAGCACTTTCGCACCTCGCCCTTCGACCGAAACCTGCCGGTGCTGTTGGCCCTTTTGGGCCTTTGGTACGACGATTTCTTCGGCGCCGAATCGGTGGCGATTCTCCCCTACGACCATTACCTGGGCCGGCTGAGCGCCTACTTGCAGCAGCTCGACATGGAAAGCAACGGCAAGAGCGTCGACCTCGACGGCCGAGCGGTCGATTACCAGACCGGGCCGATCGTTTGGGGCACGCCGGGCACGAACGGCCAGCACGCCTACTACCAACTCATCCACCAGGGCACGAAACTGGTCCCCTGCGATTTCATCGGTTTCTGCCAAACTCTCAACCCGCTGGGCAACCACCACGATTTGTTGATGGCCAATTTCTTCGCCCAGACCGAGGCGCTCGCGATGGGCAAATCGGCCGACGAAGTGCGCGCCGACGGCGTCGCCGAAAACCTGGTGCCGCACCGCACTTTCGCGGGCAACCACCCCACGAACACGATTCTCTTGGATCGGCTCACGCCCGAGGCGCTGGGCAAGCTGATTGCGCTCTACGAGCACAAGGTCTTCGTCCAGGGGACGATTTGGCGCATCAACTCGTTCGATCAATGGGGTGTCGAGTTGGGCAAAGTCCTTGCTCAGCGGATCGTGCCCGAGTTGGAAAGTGCTGATGAGCCCCGGCTCGCCCACGACAGCTCGACGAACGCCTTGATTCGAATGTACCGGGGGAGGAAGTAGGAGGTGAGGAGGTGAGGAGGTGAGGAGGTGAAGAGGTGAGGAGGTGAGGAGGTGAGGTGGGCCGACTTCGGACCGAAGCCCAAAGCCCAATGACCGAAGCCCAAAGCCCAATGACAACTGACAACTGACAACTGACCACTGACCACTGACCAATGACAACTCACCCATGACCACTCCCAAGATCCTGATCCCGATTGGCGATGCGAGCGAAGTGCTGGACACGATGTACCCCTTTTTCCGCCTGCCGGAGGCAGGCTTCGAGGTGGTGGTCTGCGGTCCTGAAGCGAGGCTCTATCACCTGGTCATGCACGAGGTGCCGCCCGGCGACGACCGCTGGGACATCACTCGCGAGCAGCCGGGCTATCACCTTAGCGCGACGGCGGCGTTTCGCGACATCGACCCGGCCGGCTACGCCGGGCTGTTC
>DATLQY010000470.1:0-9750 GCA_035534975.1 Pirellulales bacterium | reverse complement strand
AAGAATCGCTGTACCGATTGCTGGACGTGAATCCAAACCTCTGGCTGCCAGCCGAGCCGCTTCACGGCCGCAACGCCAATCTGTATTCGACGGTCTGGTCCCACCTCTTATCGTACAGCATTTCCAAGCTGCGCTACGGCGTCGATCGCCCACCATCGTCGCAGGAGCGGCACTGACGACCCATGTTGAACTCGCGACGACCGCAAATGTTCTTTGTAGCCATCGGAGGACTGCTCCTGCTCGCCTTGGTATCCACGATGTGGGCCCCGGACCGCGCGCCACCGGCCGCCGGGCCGGCCAAGGCCGCCCTTGAAGGTAAAGAGGCCGGTACGGTCTCGCTGCTCGCTCCCTGGCCGGTCACCGTCGCGCCGGGAGTCCATCAGCTCGGGGACATGTTTCCCTCCGCCGTCTACGTGATCGAAACGTCCGCGGGGCTGGTGCTGGTCGATGCGGGATTGCCTGAGGATCACGGGCGGCTGATCCAGCAGATGCGCGAACTTAATCTCGATCCGAGCCAGGTCCGTGCGATCCTGCTGACGCACGCCCACGGAGACCACAGCCTGGGCGCGATGCCGCTCAAGCGTTTGACGGGCGCCGTCATTTACGCCGGCCGGGATGACGCGCGGGTGCTGCGCGAGGGCGGGCCCAGGGAAGCCTTCGTTTCGAGCTTCGAAATGACGCGGCTCGAAACGCACGCCACGGACGTCGACGTCGAGTTGGCTGGAGACCAGGTGCTGGACTTCGGCGACACGCGGATCGAGGTCCTCGCCGCCCCGGGGCACACGCCCGGAAGCACATGTTATGTTCTCAACCGCGGCGGATTGCGAGTTTTCTTCGGCGGCGACACCGTCATGAGCAGCCTCGAGTTAGGAACGTACGCGGCGTACCTCGCACCTCGATATCGCGGCGACGCGAGGGCTTTTCTGGCGACGTTGCGGAAACTGTCGTCGCTGCCCATCCCCGACATCTTGCTGCCGGGGCACCCTCGGCACGACAGAGTTCCTCAGAATCCGCGTATCACGGCTGCGCAGTGGTTGTCGATGCTCGACCATGGGATCCATGAACTCGAGGGGCTGATCGAACGTTACGATACCGACGGCGCGGACTTTCTCGACGGCGAACCCAAGGAGCTCCTGCCGGGGTTGCACTACCTCGGCGACGTCGATGGGTGCGCCGTGTACGTTCTGGCCACGCCCTCGCAGTTGCTGCTGTTCGACGCGCCGGGCGGGCAGGACCTCCCCGAATGGCTCGACTCACGACTGCGAGGCTCGGCACTGGGACCGCGCCCCTTGACCGCGGTCTTGCTGACCTCGTGCGTCCACGAGGCCGTTTCCGGGCTACCAGCGCTGGTCGAAAAGACGAACTGCCAGGTGGTGAGCTCCGAATCCGGCGTGGCGAGGGTCCGAAGTCTGGGCGTGCCGGATACGAGGTTGCTGCCGGTCGAGTCGCTACGGGCGGCCGGTTGGATCGATGTGGAAACCTTGCCGCTGGCCGATGTCCATCCAGGGGCGATGGGTTATGTCCTAGATTGGGCCGGCAAGACGGTCCTGGTGAGTGGAAGAATGCCGGTTCAGAACTGCGCCGCCGGTCGCGCGACGCTCCAACGGATGTTGGCCGACCCGCCGCGCAAGATCGCCGCTTACCGGGAATCGTACCGCCGATTGCTGGACGTGAACCCGGACCTCTGGCTGCCGGCGGAGCCGCTCCACGGCCGCAATGCCAACTGGTATTCGGAAGAATGGCAGGATCTCTTGTCGTTTACCATTCCCAAGCTGCGGACCATCCACTGACCCCCGCGGCAACCCGTTGTTTTTACGGTGCCGCCGACTTACAATTGCACTCCGGCAGGCAATGGAACCATGTCCCACTCAAGACGTTCGAAGACCTCGTACAGCGCCGTTTTGGTCGTCGCGTCGTGCTTGCTCTCGATCATCGCGATTTGGGCCGTGTTTCGCCGGGATGGACCGAGCGAAACCGTCTCGAAGGCCGGGGACGGCCGAGCGCCGCGAGACGGTGACGCCCCGCTCAGCGCCCGGCGCGAGGGGCCTGCCCGGCCCCCGGGTTTCCGCGACGCGGCACGCGAAAGCGGAATCGATTTCCACATGTCGTTCCTGCCCGACGAACAGGGCGAGAAATTCAAAGTCAATCTGTACGATCACGGTTGCGGCGTCGCCGTGGCGGATTACGACGGCGACGGCGACGACGATGTGCTGTTCCTCAACCAGCTCGGCGCCAACGCGCTCTATCGCAACCGTGGCGACGGCACGTTCGACGACGTTACGAGCGAAGCCGGCCCGTTGGCGCTGGCCGACCGGATCTGCGTCGGCGCCGCCTTCGGCGACTATGACAACGATGACGACCAGGACTTGTACATTACCAGCACGCGCGGCGGCAACGTGCTCTTGGAAAACCTGGGAGAGGGCCGCTTCCGCGATGTCAGCGGCGAGGCGGGCGTGGCGCTCGTCGCTCATTCACAAACGCCGGCCTTTTTCGACTACGACAACGACGGCGACCTCGACCTGTTCGTCACCAACACGGCCCGCTGGACCCAGGATGATTTCGACGTGACGGCCCGGTACTTTCCAGGCGCGGGAGACATCAGGACGCACATCCTGGCAAGTGGAATCCGGGAATTCAACGTTTTGTACCGCAACGACGGCGGCACGTTCAGCGACGTGACCGAGCAGTCGGGGCTGTCGGGCAAGGGTTGGGGCGGCGACGTGGCGGCCTTTGATTTCGACGACGACGGACACCTCGATTTGCTGGTCACGAACATGTTCGGCTTGAGCCAACTGTACCGCAACGATGGAGCGGGGCATTTCGACGACATCACGCGGGAAACGCTGCGCCGCACCTCGTTCGGCGCCATCGGCTGCAAGGCCTTCGACTACGACAACGACGGCCGGCTCGACCTGTTCATCGCCGACATGCACTCCGACATGTGGACCGTGCCCGATGACCGGGAATCGATCCGACCGACCGAGAAATTCGCGCACATTTCCGGTCCTGACGCGGAAGTGGACGTCGCGGCATTGCAGCGGGAATGGATGATCGCCGACGCTCTGGGGCTCGATTACGAAACGTTGCTCTTCGGCAACAGCTTGTTTCACAACGAAGGCGGGGGCCGCTTCAGCGAGGTTTCCGACAGGGCCGGTATGGAGACCTGGTGGCCCTGGGGCGTCGCCGTGGGGGATTTCGACAACGACGGCCATGAAGACGCCTTCCTTCCGTCCGGCATGGGATATCCCTACGTTTATTGGCCCTCGTGCCTGATGCGCAACGACGGCGACGGCACATTCAGCGACGTCGCCCTCGAGCAGGGAATCGAACCACCCGTCGAGGGCCTGTACCTGACCGAGCGGATCGGCGGCAAACGGGCCGCGCGCAGCTCTCGCTGCGCCGCCGTCGCCGACTTCGACGGCGACGGACGGCTGGAATTGATGGTCAACAATTTCAACGACCGGCCCTACTATTTCCGCAACCAATTCCCTCCGCGTCACTACCTGGCCTTCCGCTTACGCGGAACGCGAAGCAACCACGACGCCATCGGCGCCGTCGTCAAGGTCTTCATCGGCGCGCGGGTCATGGTGCGGCAGGTTCATGCCACCGGGGGTTACCTGTCGCAGTCGTCCAAGACATTGCACTTCGGCCTGGGTGGCCGCGAACGCGTCGACCGGGCCGAAGTCCGTTGGCCGGGCGGCACGCGGCAGGTAATCGAATTGCCGGCCGTCGACCGCCTGTACGAAATCACGGAACCCGAGAACGATGTTGAGCCTCGGGCGAAATCCGCCGACGGCGGGAAGGATGAAACCCGTCGTAGCGGAACTCGTAAGAGTTCCGATTTGCCCGCGACGCTTGGAATTATCACGAATTCCGCCACGCGTGGCACGGCCTTGACTGACTGCATACGTAGGGACGATTCCCTGAACCCCGAACCCCGAACCCCGAACCCCGAACCCTGAACAATCGACCAATGACCAATGACTTGACCCTTTACTGGACGGTGGCAGCCGGCGGACTCGTGCTGGCCGCGGCGGGCATGGTTCTGCGAAAGTCGCTGGCCGGGCGGTTGGTCATTCCCAACGGGTTGGCGATCGGAATCGGGGGTTTCACCCTGGGGCTGGGGTTGGGGTGCGGCTCGATGCATCTGCTCGGTTACCGTTGGACGCAGGATGCGACGGTCGTCGGGCCGGCCTTCTATCCTGCCATGCTGCAGCCCCCGATGCAGAACGCGTCCGTCGGTCCCTCCATGAACCCATCCTTCGACCACCCCCTCGCGCCCGGCAAGCATGTTCCCAGCATACGCGCCGAGGGGTGGCTGAACGTCGGTTCCGACGGACCGCCAGACGTTGCCGATCGCGTTGTGGTCGTCGACGTTTGGGCCGAGTGGTGTCCGGTTTGCCGCGAGGCCGCCGGCGATCTGATTGCCGTTCATCGGAAGTACCGTGAGCGCGGTGTGATCTTCGTCACGCTGACGATGGAAGAGGCTGGTACGGCCGGGAAGATGGTCGAATCGGCCGGAATTCCTTGGCCCGTCGGTTACGGCGCGTCGGAAACGATGCGGGCCCTGGTCGGTACCGCGCCGACCGTGTTCGTCATCGACCGCGACGGGCGTATCGCCTGGCACGACGATCGGGCGCGCTTCCGTCACGACATCGGCAGTCTTCCGGCGCACCTAGACCAGGCGATCGACGAGACGCTTGCCAAGAGCGTTCCGCGGTAGCGACGGGCCGCAAAATGCAGAAAGGCGGCATTTTGTGCAGGCCGGCTGGGCTTATCCGCCGCGCATCCGCCGCAGGAACTCGGCATGTCGCGCGCCGGTGGATTCGTCGCCGGCGTCGCGGCAGGCGTCGACCATCCAGCCGCGGACCTGGCCCTGCCAGGGATCGAGCCGCAGCGATTTTTCGCCGCACTCAATGGCCTGGTCCAGTCGGCCGGCGCCGCGCAGCATGTCGGCCTGCCGCGCGTAGTACCTCGCGATCCACGGATTGACCGCCAGCAGGCGTTCGCCGTACTCGATTGCCGCGGCCAACTCGCCGCGGCGGTAGTGGATTTCCGCGAGCAGATCGAGTGTCTTTTCCCGCCGCGGGCGGATTTGCAGCACTCGTTCGAGGCACTCGCGGGCCCCATCGGCGCGCTGTTGCTCCATCAGGCTCCGGCCCAACGCTTCCAGCGCGGGCACGTCGTCGGGGGCCGCGCGCAGCGACGAACGGAGCAACGCCTCCGCCTCGCGGTAGTAGGCCTCGGCCATCAGCCTGTTCAAAGGCGCGATGTGGACGCGGTTGAGGCCGCGCACCCGATCCACTTCCCAGCGCGCCAGCCGCTGTTCGGCATGATCGAACAATTCCCAATTCGAAGCCATCGGCGAGCTCGGATCGTCCGGCAATTGGACCGCGGGAGACCGCCCAACGCGATGGTCGGTTTGCGAGGCGTGCGAGATGTCGAGTGCGTCGAGCCGCGGCATGTGGCAATGGACGCAGGAGTTCTCCGCGGGTGGCTCGGCGCGCTGGCCCTCGGGCAACGAACAGCCCCGCTTGGCGTGGCACTCCAGGCAGCGCCCGCGATAGTAGTCGGCCTTCGTACCGCTTTCCGGCACCGAGTGCGCCGGATGGCACGAGTTGCAACTCATGCGCCCCTGGCTCCCTCGATAACAGGCGCTTTCCCGCATTTGTTGCACTTGGCTCACGCTCTTGGTCATGCCGTCGGAACGCACGCCGGTCCCCTCGACGGAAACCGTCCACACCTCTTCGAGCAACTGACCCGGGCGAAAGTCGTAGAACGTCCGGCCATAACGGGGCACGAGTTGCTCACCTTGCAAGTGGCACTGGTTGCAAATGCTCTCCCGACGCGCCGGATCGAGACTCGCGGGATTCACGATCGTGTCGTCGCGCAGCCCGCCGCCAGGACCACTCTGGCCCGCGGCGATTTCTCCCGCTTCACGGCGAGCCACGTGCTTTTCGCCCGGACCGTGGCACCGCTCGCAACCAATCGAGGTCTCCAAGAACAGCGGCTCCTCGAACACATCGTCTTGGCCCGGGACATTGGCCATGCGTCCGGCGTGACACATCACGCAGACGTCAGGGATGCGGCGTTCGAAATTCCGCCGACTCAGGGGCTCGTAGCCGTGCGAAAGGCCCCACTGTCCGCCGTACCACGAAATGAGCGATTCGAACAACAGCCCGCCACGGTTGACCGCGTAGACCTTGCCGCGAGTGCCCGACCCAATGAACATGTTTACCGAAGCGGCCAGATCTTCGATGATCTCACCATGGGCGTCCAGCATGGTTTCATGGTGTACGACTTCGCTCTCGGTGCGCTCGACCCGATAGCGGCGGTTGCCCGGCGGCTGGAAGGCCGTTATCCCCGCGAAGTCTTCCACCTCATGGTCCCCAGGCACGCGTCCCACTGAGCGCGACATCGGGTGGGACCGGTACGTCTCGGCGATGATAGAATGGCACTTCGCGCAGGCCTCGCTGCCGACAAAGCCGTCGGTCGGTGTGGGCGGCGGCCTCACCGCCGTGGCCACCGGCAATTCATCAGCTTCCGCCAATTCGACGGTGATGGTTTCAGTCGGCGATGAGCGAGGGCCGTCCATCCGCGACCATTGCCGCCATACCAGCCCGAACGCCAGCAACCACAATCCGGCGCCGACGGCCAGAATCCAGCCGCGCGTTGGGTACGGCCATCCTGTCTTTCGCATGGTCGTGCGTCAAAGGAGATTTTCGCAGTCTCGTCGGATCTTACGCGGCCCTTCCGGCGTGTCAACCGGCCAACGATGGGAACCACCCGATACGGTGGTAATCCAAGCCAGAAATAGCCCAGGTTGGGGACGTCCTTGTAGGAATCGACAAATTTTCCATTTTTTGGTTGCAATCGCCCGATGGAAACATTATCTTATGCTGTCGGTCCGCTCTAAAACTGCGAACCGGCGGTATACTTCCTTTTCCTCCATTCAAGGATTTCAGCCATGAGTATCGAACTGAGGACGTTGCTCAAGCGAACGGCCTTCACGTTGGTGGAGTTGCTGGTCGTCATTGCAATCATCGGTATCCTGATCGCGCTGTTGTTGCCGGCCATTCAAGCCGCGCGCGAAGCGGGTCGCCGCTCGTCATGCACCAACAACCTGAAACAATTGGGCGTCGCGATGCATAATTATCACGACATCTTCAACCGCTTACCGATCCCGTTGGACACCGACGAAACGTACGGTTGGGCGGTGCCCTGGGAACGCGGAGGCTCGCTTTTCAGGTTGTTGCCCTATTTGGAAAACAAGGCCCAGTACGATACGTTCGACCTGAAATACACCTCGCATATCCAACTGTCGCCACCGGCTCAAGTTGGAGTTTACCCCGTTTTCAAGTGCCCGTCCGACTCGCCGCGCCCCGACCGCCAAGGCCAATGGTCCAGTCCTGGGCAGTACATTTCGAACTACGGGACGAACATCGGGCCACTGGCCGCGCCGCCGATGCTCCCGGGTCCGTTTGCGGTCTACACCGGCATCTCGCCTTATAATGGATTTGCGCCAGGAAATCCAGCATCGAACCCGCCCACAAGCTGGTTTGGTGATAACGCTCTCTGGAATCAATGGCAGGGCTACAACTACGGGCAATCGCTCTGCCCAGGACCTTTCGGCAACTGGAACTGGGCCGCGAACTTAGCCGATATCACCGACGGAACCGAAAACACGATTGCCATCGGTGAAATCCGGGCGCTATGCACAAACAATGCCGTCTCGGCGATCATGACGGCGCGTTTCGGTAACGTTTTCATGACCAATGCGCCGATCAATTTTGCCACCTGCGTGAGCGGTGTGTACAACTCCGAATGGCAGGGGGGCGCCGGCACCTCGGGTAGGCAGGAGCCCTTCGCGCCGGGTATGCAGGGCATTGGTCCAGCCTCGCAATGGGCGTGGGAACTTAATTCACCCGAAACCCTCGGCTTTCGCTCGAAGCACCCTAACGGCGCCATGTTCGTGTTTTGCGACGCCTCGGTTCACTTCCTGCAAGAAACGATGAATTACGACACCTACCAGAGGTTGGGCAGTCGCCGCGATGGGCGGACTGTTGCAATCAATCCGTAATTCAATATCAGATTCATTCAATCATGGGTAAACGAGGAAACCATGCTCTTTAGATCAACATTCTGCATAGTTTGCGTGGGAGTATTGTCAGTTTCGCTTGGATGCGGCGGCGCGAAGAGCAAGGGCCTAAAAACCGTGCCCGTCAGCGGCACGGTCACCTACAACGGCAATGCCGTTGTGGGAGCCTTGGTTGCTTTCCACCCCGTTGACCCTAATTCGGGCGGCCATTCGGCCCTGGGCACGACCGACGCGGCGGGTAAGTTCACGTTGCAAACCCCCGAGGGAGGCACGAAGCTTGCCAAAGGCGCAATGGTGGGCGATTACCAGGTAGCCATTACCTTGGATAAGCCGCGCGCCGATACAAGCACGGATCCTATGGCAGGCTCGGATTTGGCGACCATGACGGACGAGCAAAAGATGGAGCAAATGAGCAAAGCGACGGGAATCAGCGTGCCCAAGGTAGGTGGCGGCCAAACGCCCACGGGTGCGGCGGCTGGCCAAACGACGCAAATGCAGTCGGAGCTGCCGGCCAAATACGCCTTCCCAAAGGAATCGGGATTAACAGCGACGGTACCGGCCGGCGGCAAAGAGGATTTTACGTTTCCCTTGAGCGACAATTGACGCTCGCGGGAATCTGGGTATCCGAAACATGCAAAGTGCGGCAACGGTGGCGACCAGCCAGCCAACTGAGCGTGGCGCCGTTTGGCGGTGGCGTCGTCGAGCGGCTTGGGTATCGGTATTTATCTTGGTGTTACCGGCCCTGGCGGCGATCTTAGCCAAGCTCTTCGGCCCGCGGGTCATGGTGGAGTACGACCTGCGCCAGGCTCGCCGCGCGCTGGCTGACGTGCGGCTGGCCGACGCCCTACACTGGTTGCAGGCCGCTGAGCAGCACGGTCCCGATCGCGCGGACGTGCAATTCTTGTTGAGCAACGTGTACCGTCGTATCGGATTTTTCCCGCCGGTGCGCGGGCATCTTGAGCGCGCGGCGGCGCTGGGGTATTCGCGCCGCGAGGTGGCGCAGCAGGAGTGGATGCTGTTGTTCCAAATGGGGCAATTCAAGGAGATGCAGCCCTACTTGGCGAAGTTGCTGAAGCGCGGGGTGAGCGACGAATTGACCGAAGACATCTATGAGGCCATGGCGATGGGCTACCTGAGCGACCACCGCATGCAGGAAGCCGCGTCGTTGACCGACTATTGGCTGCAATGGCGTCCTGAAAGCGTGCGCGCGCGGTTGCTGCGTATCACGTTGTACGCCGCCGTCAGGAACACGGAAAAACAGCTAGTCGAACTGCGCGAGGTCTTGCAAATCGCCCCGGCGCGCACCAAGGAGCGTCTCAAGCTGGCGCAACTTCTCACGGGGGAAAAGCAGGTTGACGAAGCGCTCGCCGAGTGCGAGATTTGCCGTGCGCAGGCGCCAGGCAGCCCTGAAGTGAGCGCGCGCTTGGGAATTTGCCATTTTCATTTGGGCCGGCTGGACGAGGCAAAACAAGAATTGGAATCGGCCCTGGCTGGATCCACCGAGCCGGGCACGCGTTTGGAAGCGTTGACGGTTCTCAGCCAGGTCGCGTCGGCGTTGCACGATTTCGAGTTGGCGAAGCGGTGTTGCGAGCAGGCCCTGGAATTGCACCCGAGCGACGCCACCGCCGCCTATGGATTGGGGATGGCCCTTG
>DATLQY010000469.1:0-8464 GCA_035534975.1 Pirellulales bacterium | reverse complement strand
TCGTCGACGACACGCAATTACGGCGGCACCGGCTTGGGGCTGACGATCAGCCTGCGGTTGGCCCGAATGCTCGGCGGCGACATCACGGTCGAAAGCGTTCACGGCCAAGGTAGTCGCTTCCGTTTGACAATCGCCACAGGGCCGCTGACAGGAGTGGAGCTGACCAACGACACGGCGCATTCCGCGGCGCCGGAGTCGCCGGCGGGCCAACCGCCCGTAACGCCAATCGCAGCGCCTGTCATCCGGCTCAACTGTCGCGTGCTGCTGGTCGAGGACGGGCCAGACAATCGGCGACTAACATCGTACATCCTGGTCAAAGCCGGCGCCGAAGTGGCGTTTGCCGAAGACGGTCTGGACGCCGTCGAGAAGGCATTGGCGGCCCAGCCGGGCTTTGGACGCCGCCGGCGCGACGTGCGGGAACCGTTCGACCTGATCCTGATGGACATGCAAATGCCCGTCATGGATGGCTACGAAGCGACTCGCCGGCTTCGGCAGGAGGGCTACCGAGGCCCGATCGTGGCCCTGACGGCGCACGCTATGCGGCACGACCGCGACAAGTGCTTCGAAGCGGGTTGCGATGCGTTCGTCAGCAAGCCGGTCGACCGGCAATCGCTCTTGGAAATCGTGGCCAAGTACGGCCAGTCGCCGGCGGCGCGGGCCAGCGAAGCCGTGCTGGAAGAAAAACCAGGCTCACTGTCCGATGAGCGCGTCGAACTCGGCTTCGCTCAAGACACGAACGCCTAGCGCTTGGGCCTTGGCGAGCTTGCTGCCCGCCTTGGCGCCGGCGACGACGAAGTCGGTGTTCTTCGAGACACTCGAAACGGCGCGGCCGCCGTGCCGGGAAATCAGCTCCTCGATCTCATCGCGGCCATATTTCGCCAGCGTGCCGGTAACGACAAGCGTCTTTCCGGCCAGCGCGCCCAGGGTGGGCGCGGCGGAGCGGAGCGGAGCGGTCATGTCCAGCCCCAACTCGGACAATTCGGCAATCGTTTCCTTTCCGTACTTGCCGTGCAGGTAGTCGTAGACACTCTTGGCGATGATCGGCCCGATCTCTTCGACCTCGCCCAGCTCTTCGATCTCGGCGGCGGCCAGCGCGTCGATGGAGCCGAAGTGTTCGGCCAGCGCCACCGCGGTCCGCTGGCCGACGTGGCGGATGGCCAAGGCGCCCAGCAGCCTGGCCAGCCCTCGGCCTTTACTCGCCGCGATCGCCGCGAGCAAGCTATCCGACGATTTGCGGCCCATCCGTTCCAAGTTTTCCAGCCGCTCGAGCGTGAGCCGATACAGGTCGCCGTAACTCTTTACCAGGCCGTCGTTGACGAGCTGATCGACCAGCTTGTCGCCCAGCCCCTCGATGTCCATCGCATTGCGGCCCGCGAAGTACCGTAGCCGCTCCTTCAACTGGGCTGGACATTGCGGATTGGGACAGCGGATGTATACGCCCTTTTCGTCTTTGACCACGGCCGCGTGGCAATCGGGGCAGTGCGTGGGAAAGTGAAATTTTTTCAGGTTGCCCTGGCGGAGGTGTTTCTCGACACGCACGATGTGCGGGATGATTTTGCCCGCCTTCTCGACCACCACCACGTCGCCGACTCGCACGTCCTTGCGCTCGATCTCGTCGGCGTTGTGCAGGCTGGCACGGCTGACCGTCGTGCCCGCCAACTCCACCGGTTCCAATTCGGCCACCGGTGTGATGGCACCCGTCTTGCCCACCTGCACGCGGATTTCATTGAGCCGTGTGGTGGCCTCGTATTTCTCGAATTTGTAGGCGATCAGCCAGCGCGGGCTTTTCGAGGTGGCGCCCAACCGCTCGCGCTGGTCGAAGCGGTTGACCTTGAGCACCAGCCCGTCAATTTCGAAATCGAGCTCGTGCAGCCGCTCGACGACGCTTTCGCAATGCTCGACCGCCGCGTCGAACGAGGCGAATTGCTCGACCATCGGCGTCGCGGGAATACCGTAGCGCCGCAGTTCGGCCAGGAAGTCGATGTGGTTGTCGGCCTTCAGCCCGTCGACGTGGCCCAAGCCATGACCGAAGAACCGCAGGTGCCGCCGGGCACAGATGCGCGAGTCCAAGAGCCGGATGGCGCCGACCGCGCCACTACGGGAGTTCTTGTAAAGCGGTTCGTCGCTGCGCTGTTGCTCCTGGTTGAGCTTGACCAGGTCGGAGTTGGTCATGTAGATCTCGCCGCGGACCTCGAGCGCGCGGGGCACGTCGTCGCCAGTCAGCCTCAGCGGCACGTCGCCGATCGTGCGGAGGTTGTGGGTGACGTCGTCGCCGACGTGGCCGTTACCGCGCGTTGCGCCGCGGACCAGCAGTCCGTTTTCGTAGAGCACCGAGACCGCCACACCGTCGATCTTCAGCTCGACCACCCACTCGATCGGCTCGCCGCCCAGGCCCTTGGCCACCCGCGCGCCGAACTCGCGCAGCTCGCCGACATTGTAGGTATTGTCGATCGAGAGCATGGGAACGCGGTGCGTAACCGGCGTCAGCTTGTCGACCGGCCGGTCGCCGATCCGCTGCGTGGGACTATCAGGCGTGACCAGCTCGGGATGGTCGGCCTCCAGCTTCTTCAGCCGCCCGAGAAGTTTGTCGTATTCGAGGTCGGAGATCTCCGGCGCCGCCTCGACGTAGTACTTCAGATCGTGGTGGCGGATCTCGTCGCGGAGTCGGGCGATTTCAGCGGCGGGGTCGGTCATCATTGGCCCAACATTTCTCAGTGCCGCACTCTGGCGCCTGGTTGACAGGCGCGTTCTTCGACGAATTCGGCACAAGGCACAGGAACCTAAACGGCGCGGCGCCGGTGTTACGAAACTGGTGAACCTCGTCCGGCGCGACGTAGATCACGTCGCCCGCACTGAGTGCGTGCTCGACGTCGCCCTCGAATACGACACCTGTTCCTTCGAGCACGAATACCTCGTGCTCGTAGGGATGGCTGTGCCGCGGCGTATACCCACCGGGCTGGACCTCGAACTGCCGCATGGCGAAATTCGGTGCTCCGTCGGCCTCGCCGACGAGCCAACGGACGGCGCACCCGCGGGCGCCCGGCATGGTCACGGTGGCCTGCGTAACCTCTTGGCTGGCTTTGACTTTCATCGCTCGAGGCTCCTACGATTTAGACTCTTGCTCGTCCCGTTCGACATTCCGGCGCCCGAGCGCGGCGCGGTTCCAATACCCGTCGGTGCCGATCGCGCCGAACGTGGCGACGGCCAACAGTACGAGCTCGACGCCGAGGAGTTGCGCGCCATGCAGGTCGAGGAACGTCAACAGCGATTTGCCGGCCGGTGTTTCGGTCGCGGGACGATCACTCGTGGGTTCCAATGAGCTGGACCACCGGCCGTCCATGCGGCCGTCAATGGTGGAGGGCTCCTGCAAACTCGCGAACTCGGCAACGCGAACCGCGCGGAATGCCATCACGCCATAAGCGCAGGCGGTGAGCGAGAAGGCGATCCCGAAGATCACCAGCAGCACGTAAAACGGATTGGTCCTCGATCTCATCTTGGGCATGACTCACCTTGGCGCCTTCCGGCATTGTACCATCTCCATATCCCCTCTTCATCCCCACATCCCTCTTTACGAACCGGTGGTTCGACCCTCCCGCTCAAGAAAACGCCGAGCCGGGTGATGACTGATGATGGGACAAGCGATGGCGCGCAAAAAAACCTCGAGGTAACGACTCCCAGCGCCGCTTCAGCTTCCACCGAGGAAGCCTCACAGCCGTCGGCCTCGAGGTCTGCGTCGTCATCAAGAAGCGAGCTCAGCCGCTTCCAACGATGACTACTACGTGTACTCTATCGAATCGCGCGCCGTCTTGCAATAGTTTTTCACGCCTCGTCGCGCGCTTGCGACTGATGGAGCTCATTTCGCGCGAGGCGCTCGTCGTGAGTTCTCGCGCATCAGCGCGCGGACCAACGCGACGAATGTCGCGCCGCGATGGCGATAGTCGCGAAACTGATCGTGGCTCGCGCACGCCGGCGAAAGCGCGATCGAGTCGTCGGCGCTCGAACGTTCCCAGCACCACGCGAGCGCACGCGACATCGTCTCGAACGACGCGCACGCGAACCGCGGCGCGCCGCGCGCCAGTACCGTTGCGAGTTTGTCGCGGGCCGCGCCGAAACACGCGACGCCTCGCGCGCCCTTCACGAGCTTCTCGGCCAGCGGGCCGAAGTCGCAGCCCTTGTCCTTCCCACCGACGAGAAACCAGCCGCGCGGCGCCAACGTCTCGACCGCGGCCATCACCGACTCGGGCGTGGTTGCCATCGAATCGTCGTAGAACCTCCTACCGCCGACTTCGCCGACGAACTCGAGCCGATGGGGTAAGCCCGCGAATTGCGAAAGCCCCCGTTCGATCGCCGCCGGCGCGCAACCGAGCGCCCCCGCCAGCGCCGCGGCGCCGGCGGCGTTGACGCGGTTGTGCGTACCCGGCACCGCCAGTGGTGGGACCTGATCGTCGGCCGCCGGGCCGATCGACCGGCCATGCGCCGGAGGCGCCCAGCGCCCGACGATCGGATCGAGCGGATTGATCACGGTCAGGCCGCCCGGCGGTTGCCGCACGAGCAGCCGCTTCTTGGCCGCGGTGTAATGCGCCAGCGAGCCGTGCCAGTCGAGGTGATTGGGCGTGCAGTTCGTAACCAGGGCCGTCTGGGGCCAGCGGGCACCATCGGCCAGCCACCACAATTGAAAGCTACTCAGCTCAAGCACGACCCAATCGCGAGGGCCAATCCGGGCCAGATCGTCCAGCAGGCTGTGGCCGATGTTGCCCCCCAGCCAGACGCGGCGGCCGTCAGCGGCCAGGATTCCCGCCGCCATGGCCGCGGTGGTCGATTTTCCGTTCGATCCGGTGACACCCACAACAGGTGCCGGACAGCGCGCCAGAAACAACTCGATCTCTGAGGTGATCTCCGCCCCAGCGCGGCGGGCCGCCTTGACGCACGGGTTGTCGGGCTTCACGGCCGGGTTGACGACGACCAGTTCGGCTTCCTGAAAGTCTCGTTCGTCATGGCCACCCAGACGGTAGCATCGGATCGGCGCATCGGCCAGATCCGCCAGCGAATCGGCCAGCGTGGCTTCATCGGCAAGGTCGGTGACGGTCACGACGGCGCCTTGGCGCGCAAGCCACCGCGCCGCGGCCACGCCACCGCCGTGGCGGCCCAGTCCCAACACGGTGACTCGTCGGCCGGCTACATCCATTCGCGAGCGTGTGGTTCTTGGTTCAATTCGGCGGCTATCCGCCTCAATCGTCGAGTATAATACTGGATATTCGCTGATCCACAAAAGGAAGGAGAAAGCCTGTGAAAGCACTTACGTTGCGAACGACCATTGCCCTTGATGGGACAATCGACCTCCATGTTCCCTGCGATTTGCCGCCAGGCGACGCGGAGGTGGTGGTCGTCGTCCAGCCTGCGGTATCCAGCGTATCGGTCCATCGAGGGCCTCCCTATCCCTCAGATCATGGCGTTTGGCAAGGCAAACTACCCGACTTGGATATCGACGCCGACCTTAAGGAAATGAACTGCCTTTGGGAAAAGAGCATGGAGTTGCCCCAATGAGTTCCCTGCCGTTTTCTTGCCTGGATACCCACGCCGTTTACTGGCGCCGCATTGCTTCTCCGAAGCTCTCCGCCGCGGCCACACAGGTCTTCGAAGACGGCATTCAGGGGAAGGCAATCCTGATCGTTCATTATGTTGTCGTCGCCGAACTGTATTACTTGCTTCAAAAGCAGGGCCAGGTTGACCTCTTCACGCCGATGCTTGCCGACTTTCAGACATTCCCCTACTACCGCCTGGAACCGCTGACACTCGCCGATCTCGCAGCCTTGGATTCCATTCCCGAAATCCCCGAAATGCACGACCGATTGATTGTTCTTGCAGCGAAACGCCTCGGCGCCACCATCGTGACGAAAGATAAAACCATCCAAGCTTGCCCGCAAGTGAATTGCCTTTGGTAGCGCAGGCGACCACCGCTCATCGCGGAAGACGGGGATCGTCGGAATCACCGCAGCGCTCACGACTGCACGAGCCTCAGTTCAACTCCGCGGCCAAGCGCCTTGCGGCCCGGAGGTAGGGCTGCAATTCCTCGGCTTGCGCGTCGGTGCAATGCCGGAGGTGTTTTTCAAGAAGCCCGATCGCCGCGGCCGCGCGACCGGTGCGGAGGTACATCAGCCCCAGGTCCCGACCCTCGTCGGTATTGCCGGGCGACAAGAGCGCCAACCGTTCCTGGATCGGTACGACCGGCGCCCATTGGCTCTCCATGACGTAGGCGACCTTCAGGTTGCGAAGTACGCGCGTCGCAATGTCGAGCTCCGTCGCCGGTCGGAAATGATCGTCGGCCAGCACGCCCGGCTTGCCTAACAGTTGCTCGATGAGCGCCTGGCACTGACCGCGGTCCAAAATCGTCCCTTGCGAGAACGGATCGACGTAGAGTGTTTCGTCCGCATCGTCACTACCGAGCATGAAATGGCCGGGAGTGCCGACGCCGTACATCGACAAGCCGGCACGCTCGGCCACGGCCAGGTAGACGATGCCCAGCGAGATCGGGATGCCAAGCCGGCGGGCAAGCACCTCATTAAGGTAACTGTTGCGTGGGTCGTAGTAGGTCTGGCTGTCGCCGCGAAAACCTTCGCCGGCATAGAGCGTTTCGCTCACTTCAGATAGCATTCGCCACAGCCCGAGTCCTGTGGGCGAACTCCGCTGGAGGCGCCGCCGGGCCAGGCTTCCCAGCCGATCGATTTCGTCGAGACACGGCTGGCGATCCAGATCGGGGTACGCGTCGGCGGCGAACTCGAGCATCAACCGTACCAAGTCGACGTCGCCGTGGCCGGCCAGGAGCTTTTGGAATTCGACGTCGCCGGCGAAGGAAGATGAAGCACCGCCACGATCTGTCATCAGTCACCTCGCGCGTTAGAGCACATCGGAGCACCGCCATGCCACGGGCATGATCCAACATTATGGCCCTGACCAGGGCCCAGGTCCATGCCGCACTCGCTTACTACTGGAGCCACCAGGACGAAATTCGGCAGGACATTGCTGATCGCCTAGTTGAAGGCCAACGCGGGGCCATCGAGGATTCAGGAAAGGTTGGCCGGCCAGGATGCCACGGACGATCCTATGCCAACTCGACGGCCGCCACGGTTACATTACTGACGCACTTGGCCCCGGCGTTCGTCCGCCAGTCGCGTGCCGTGAAAAGCTGGAAATAGATGAAGAGGGTCCCATGAAGGATCACGGGGCGGGGCGCCGAGAACAGCGGCCGGAAGGAAAAGCGCAACTCGGCTTCCAAGGAATCGAAGGTCCTCTTTGGATTCGAGTAACTCGTGGTCTGCGGGAGATGGGGATGCACATACTGAGCTTGCAGCGCGCACGAATCGGCGGGCATTCGCTTGGAAGCGTCGAATGTGAACCTGCAAATACCCGATAGGGGCTGCCGACAGTCGTGCGGTTCGCCCGGGTCAAACTGGGCGTCATGGAGCGTAACCAAGGGCTCAGGCGGCAGTTCCCACACGAGCGGCCGCGGTTCAAGCCCCATGAACATGGTTGTGGGGGTGAGCGCCATGTTCGCCTGCTGGCGCGCTGAGAGCTCCACGACGACAAGCTCGCTGCCCGTCCAACGTGCCATGCATGCCTTGTCGTTCGCCATCACATCCGAACCGGCGACCAAAGTCGCCTGGCTTCCTTCCGCCGCGGCCTTGTTGAGCAGTTGCGACGCCTCGCGGCGCGCACCGGCACTGCAAAACATGCGTTCGACCCAGGTTTTTGCGAGCTCAACGGACATTGGCGATTGAGGGAAAACGGATTCGAGGCGCCCACCTCATTAGAACGCGCGTTCCGGCAGATCGCAAGACCGCAAAACACCGCCAGGCCAATGTGGAGTGACACTCTGAAAAAAGATTCGCCAATCGCGCCGTCAACATGCCTTGTAAAAGTCGTGGGCAGCAACGATTCCTCGATTCGGAAAGGAAGAAAAATGAGCAAGAGATTTCGATTTTCACCGTGTTTTGCCCTGATTACGGGCGCACTGCTGGCGGTACTCGCCTCCGCAAATGCAGCGACTGCCTCCGATTGTGGTTGCGGCAACTCATGTGCGTGTTGCGCTTGCGGTCCCGGGTGCTCATGCCTCGGGGGCCTGTCCGGTTGCCAATGCGGGCAGTGCCCTGGTCCTTCGCCGACCATGTCGCCCGAGTGCAGGGCCGCGGCACTTAAGGCGACCATCTCTTGCTTGCTGGTGGCGCCAGGCACGGGCCTCGTCTGTGCCCATCAAGCGGCGTGTTTGCAGCCGGTCGCGATCGCGACGTGCGGCATCGCGGCCCCTGCGGCTATTGCGAACTGCGTTTTCTCGATGAGCGAAATGCGGGCGGTCTGCAATCGCTAACGTTTACGCCCGTTTGGTCACTGGCGGGCAATTCCAACCCAAATTCGGAGAATCAGAAATGCTCACCGTTCAACGTCTTTCGATCGTTTTTGTTTTCATCGG
>DATLQY010000468.1:0-4266 GCA_035534975.1 Pirellulales bacterium | reverse complement strand
CAACCCCTGATCGACGAAGCGTCCGTTGCGCCAATGCCCGTGCGGGCACAACACTCCGGGTAGCTTCCCGCCCCGCCCCTTGGGCCGGTAGAGGCTTCCGGTCACGAAATGGCCGGGATAGCTTTCCAGGTAGACTCGCTCGACCGTGTAGTCGCCGCGGTCGACCTTTCCGTGGACCACCGCATTAGTGGGCGTTTTACTGGGCAACGGCCAGAGACCCGTCGCGACCTTCACTTGCCGCCGTACGCGCTCGGCGCGCTTTTCCCAGTCGGCCACGCTTGCGCTCGGCTGGAAGGGGAAATCACCGTTGAGGTCCTTGAGCGGTCCCAGGCGCTTGTCGGCGGGCTGCTTGCCGTCGGGCAATGCGTTGGGGGCATCGGCCCGGCCAGGCACAGGCCGGGAGGCGAGAGGCAGGATGAAGCCCGCCACGACGACAAGGCGGGTGAAACGGACGATGAGTGAGCGGGGCGAGTTGGGCACGTTCATGAGGTTTTCTTTCCTCGGATAGTGACAAAGCAAACCCGGCGCGGTGGGGTGCGCCCAATTTAAGCCAAGGCGGGCCGGGACGCCACCATAATTTTCACTCGACGTGCTATACTTCACGCGGCCGAGAATGATCCATCTGAAAGCGAGAACTCCTCATGATCGTCGTCATGAAACGAAATGCCACCGGCGAAGAGGTGCGGCACATGGTCCTGCGAGTCGAAAGTCTCGGACTCAAGGCCCATGTGCTGCACGGCGTCGAACGGACCGTAATCGCCGCGATCGGGCCGGAGCGCGACGGGTTGAAGGATTCGCTGGAAAGCGGCACCGGCGTGGCCGAGGTGTTGCCGATTCTGGCCCCTTACAAGATCGCAAGCCGCGAATTGAAGAGCGAACCCACCGTGGTCGCGGTCGGCAGCCTCAAAGTCGGCGGCCCTTACTTGGGAGTGATCGCCGGTCCCTGCTCCGTGGAAAGCGAAGATCAAATCCTGCGTACCGCGCGGGCGGTCAAGGCGGCCGGCGCCACCGCCCTGAGAGGAGGGGCGTTCAAGCCGCGGACCAGCCCCTACAGTTTCCAAGGATTGAAGGAAGAGGGTCTCAAGCTCCTGGCCGCCGCCCGCGACGCCACGGGCCTGATCGTGGTCACCGAGGTACTGGCCACCGAGGACGTCCCGCTGGTGGCCAAGTACGCCGACGTCGTGCAGATCGGCGCCCGCAACATGCAGAACTACCGCCTCTTGGAGGTGGTGGGCAAGATGCCGCAGCCCGTCCTCCTGAAACGCGGCCCCAGCGCGACGATGGAGGAATTGCTGCTGGCCGCCGAGTACATCCTCGACGCGGGCAATCCGCAGGTCATGCTCTGCGAGCGCGGCATCCGCACCTTCGAGTCGCACACGCGGTTCACGCTCCCCCTGGCCTCGGTCCCCTACCTGCACTCCAAGACGCACCTTCCGGTGGTCGTCGATCCGAGCCACGGCACCGGCCACACCTACCTGGTGCCGCAGATGGCCGCCGCGAGCGTGGCCGCCGGCGCCGACGGGCTGATACTGGAGGTCCATCCCGACCCGGAAAACGCGATGAGCGACGGTTATCAATCGCTCGACGTCGAACAATTCGCACAGACGATGGAGCTCTGCCGCCGCGTCGCCCAGGCGCTGGGCAAAGAGATGTAGCGGAACACGGGATTCTGCCGAACCTCCGCCGCTTCCCCCGCGCCGAGGTGAACCCTGGCGACCCAGTTGTAAATCCACATCGCGATTTGACGACAGTCGAACCCCAGCCGTTCGAATTACACGACGAGCCCTGCTTTGCGTCCAATAGTGCCGGCGCTCACGCGGCGTGTACTGCTTCCACTCACTTCTCCATGCAGGCTCGTCGCCGCAGCTCGCCGGCGGACTTGATTCAGCCTGTCTGCGTTGGGCAATTGAAGTTCGAGCCCGGAATTCTTTGCGAAAATTGACTGCGTTTGTCCCCCGATTGCAATCGTTTCGCAACCCGGATACGTTGAATGCTCCTTTCGATGACGTTCGTTTTCGCTCGGCCACTTTCGCGGATAACAGTGCCATGGACGAGCTGGCGACGGTTCTGGAACACACCGGCGCTCTGGGCCTGGTTGTCGTAGGCGACGTGATCCTTGACCGATACGCTTGGGGCAATGCCGAGCGAGTCAGCCCGGAGGCGCCAGTGGTCGTGCTGCGCGCCGACGACGATGAGGTCCGTCTGGGAGGCGCCGCGAGCGTGGCATACCTTCTGCGGGGGCTTGGCGCGCACGTGACGTTGGCCGGTGTGATCGGCGACGACTCCAACGGCCGTCTCGTGCGGCGGTTGCTCTCTGAAAATGAAATCGTCGACGCTCTGGTGGTCGACCCGACGCGGCCGACCACCTCGAAGGAACGCGTCATGGGCCGTGCCCCGGGGCGGCAACCACACCAAATCGTTCGCGTCGATCGCGAGGACAGCCGCCCCTTGGCCGCCGATGTCGCGCGCACCCTGGCGGATGCCGTTTCGACGGCGCTGCCGGCGTGTGGCGCTCTGCTTATCTCCGACTATGCCAAGGGAGTCTGCACGCCCGGACTTCTGGCCGAATGGATCGCCGCCGCCGGCGGGTTAATTCCGGTGCTCGTCGACCCCGCGCGGATCGCAGACTATTCGCGTTACACCGGAGCGGTGCTCGTCAAACCCAACCGTGCCGAGGCCGAGTTGGCCGCCGCCATGCCCGTCCAATCGCCCGGCGACGCCCGGCTTGCCGCCCAACGGCTCCGAACGCTAATGCGGGCGGACGCCGTGTTGGTGACGCTCGATGCAGATGGGATGGTGCTTGCGGTGCCGGAAGGCGCGACAGAGCACTTTCCCACGACGCGCCGCACCGTTTTCGACATCACGGGCGCCGGCGACATGGTGTTCGCGGTACTGGGGCTGGGCTATGCCGCCGGACTTCCATTGGCCGAAACGGTCTGTTTGGCGAACGCGGCGGCGGGCTTGGAAGTCGAGAAGCTCGGCGTGGCCCAAGTCAGCCGTGACGAGCTGATGTCAGCGGTGCGAGAATCGTTCGGGCTGGGTTCCGCGGGCCGCCGAGCATCCCGCAAATTGGGCCGCAAGCTGGTAACACTCGATGAATTGGTCAAACTTGTCATGGGCCACCGGCGGGCCGGAAGGTGCGTGGCGTTTACGAACGGCTGTTTTGATCTCCTGCACGTGGGTCACGTCATGTACCTTGAGCAAGCGGCGGACCTGGCGGATGTGCTGATCGTCGCCGTCAACAGCGATTCGAGCGTCCGGCGCTTGAAAGGGGCGGGACGTCCCGTGGTGTGCGACCGGGATCGCGCGACCCTGCTGGCCGCACTGGAGTGCGTGGCCCATGTCGTCATCTTCGATAAGGACACACCCGCTGACTTGCTCCACCGACTCCGCCCCGATGTTTTGGTCAAAGGCGGCACGTACAGTATCGACCAGGTCGTCGGCCGCGAGATCGTCGAGGGCTACGGCGGCCGTGTGCGCGTCGTTGGCGCGGTCGTCGGCATTTCGACGACGGAAATGATTCGGCACGCCGCCGGCCGCTGCCAACCATAATGGAATCTGCATGCGTTGATGAGATCCCTCAACGATCGGCTCCCACCGAGTCCGACGAACCTGTCGACATGGATGACCCCGACGAAGACGAGCCCAAAGTCATTGATGCCTCATCCTCTTGGTTCGGACGACAATAAGCCCTGGTTCAAGATCTTGCGCCGATGGACACGCGGCGTCGTTCGTCCGGTCCCGGCGCGGTTGTTTTTCCCATTCGCCAAAGTGTCCAGTAAGATTCTCAACCCATTTATTTCGGAATCACGCTTGGCGGAAGTCGTCTTTCGCTCCGCGAAAGGGCGTACTTTCGCTGAGCGAAAGGCGACGAATCACGAGTTTTCGGATAGCCGCTTACGCTTCGGATCGGGTCCGCTGAAGTAAAGCCTTGAATTCCTCGGTCAAGGGCCATATCGTTAGTCCGTCAGCCTCAGCCCGTTTCGCCACCGGAGCTTTCTCCGTTGCCGAAGGGGCACGAGTGGGCCTGTCATGACGCGATCACGTCAACCCGTCGCGCGGTTCCGCCAGGTGGCTCTTGGCAATCTGGCTCCCCGGGGGATGCCATCCCAGTCACTTCGCACCGCGGGTTGTGCCGCGGCGCTCGGTCGAACGCGGAGTTCTCGCGTCTCGCGTCTCGCGTCTCGCGTCTCGCGTCTCGCGTCTCGCGTCTCGCGTCTCGCGTCTCGCGTCTCGCGTCTCGCGTCTCGCGTCTCGCGTCTCGCG
>DATLQY010000467.1:0-6668 GCA_035534975.1 Pirellulales bacterium | reverse complement strand
GCCGCTCTGAAAATAGCATCGTTGGCCGCCGGCGCATTAAGGTAGCGACATGAGCCATCCACAGTCCCTCGACCTCGACGCCTATCTATGTCGCATCGGCTACACCGGTGCGCAGGTTCCCACGTTGGAGGTCTTGGATGGCTTGCACTTGGCGCACGCGACGCACATTCCGTTCGAGAGCCTCGACATCCAATTAGGCCGGCCGATCCACCTCGACCTGGAGCGTATCGAGGCCAAATTGGTGCGGGGCGGGCGGGGCGGCTACTGCTACGAGCAGAACACGCTCTTCGCGGCCGTATTGGAGCGGATTGGCTTCCGCGTGACGAGGCTGGCCGCCCGCGTCCGCAAGGGGACCAGCCGCGTCTTGCCGCGGACCCACATGTTTTTGAACGTCGATGTGGCAGGCGCTCCCTGGCTGGCCGACGTCGGTTTCGGCACGGGCGGCCTGCTCAAGCCCATCGCCATGTTGCCCGGCCAGGTTGCGCGGCAGTTCGCCTGGAGCTTCCGACTCGTCGAAGAGCCCGGCCTTCTGGTCTTGCAATCGCTGGCCGGCGGCGCCTGGCAGGACTTGTACGCCTTCACGCTGGAGCCGCAATATCCGGTCGATTTCGAAATGGCCAATCACTATGTCTCGACGCACCCGAATTCCCGTTTCGTGCAGACGTTGGCCGTGCAGCGGCAGACCCCGACCGCGTGTTACATGCTACGGAACCGGGAGCTTACGATCGTCACCGGCGACGTTGTCGAAACCACGCGCATCGACGACGATGAATCGCTGTTGCACGTTCTGGCCGAGACGTTCGGTCTCGAATTTCCGCCAGGGACGCGGTTTCGGTGTCTTGAGGACGAGCCGACGGGCAATTGATACACGGCACGACGCACGGCTGGCGAGAGGGGTACGGTGGAGGTATTCTGGCGGTTGTGATCGCAAAGCGCAGACATCCCCAAATCTCCTCCTTATCCCCGTATCCCCTTTGAAATCAAGCCTCCATCCGTGCCCGGAATTTCTCCCATGAAAACCGCCGTCCCGCGTTTGACCCTGCTGATCGTATTCCTATCGGCGTGGCTGGCCGTCGCGCCGATCGTCGCCAATGACGACCTCAAACCCAAGCTCGAAAAGTACCTGGCCGCTTGCGTCGATGCCGACCAGTTCAATGGCTCGGTGTTGGTGGCCAAGGACGACACGCTGCTCGTCAGCCAAGGCTACGGTTGGGCGAATGCCGAGCTGCGCGTGCCGAACACGGCCCAGACCCGCTTCCGATTAGGGTCGATCACCAAGCAGTTCACGGCGATGGCCGTGATGATCCTCCAGGAGCAAGACAAACTTCACGTCGGCGATCCCGTGGGCACAAATGTCGACGACGCGCCCGAGGCCTGGAACGACGTGACGATCCACCACTTGTTGAGCCACACTTCCGGCATCCCGAGTTTCACGAGCTTCCCTGACTACCCGAAGAAATGGATGCTCCCGCAGACGCTGCCGGAGATGGTCGCCCGCTTCAAGGACAAGCCGTTGGAGTTCGAGCCGGGCGAGAAGTTCGCCTACAGCAATTCAGGCTACCTGCTCTTGGGCGCGATCATCGAGAAGGCGTCGGATATGACCTACGAAGCGTTCCTCAGGCAAGAGGTATTCGAACCGTTGGGGATGCTCGACACCGGTTACGACCACCATGCGACGATTCTCCAAAACCGCGCGGCTGGCTACACGCGCGACGGCGACCAGTTGGCCAACGCGGCCTACATCGACATGTCGCAGCCGCACGCGGCCGGGGCGTTGTATTCGACCGTCGAGGACCTGCTGCGCTGGGACCGGGCCTTGACGTCCGGCAAGCTCATCACGGCCGAATCGAAGGCGACGATGTTCACGCCCGTGCGGGACAACTATGCCTACGGTTGGAGCGTTCAGACTCGCGACGGAATGACGGTCACCAGTCACGGCGGCGGGATCAACGGCTTCTCGACCCACATCTTGCGAATTCCCGAGTTGCAGCTTTGCGTCGTCGTGCTCTCGAACGTCGAGTCGAACACGCCCGGCAGGATCTCGCAGGACCTGACGGCGATCGTGTTGGGCAAGCCGTACAAGCTGCCCAAGATGCGGAGCGTGGCCAATGTCGATCCGAAAATCTACGATGATTACGCCGGCAAGTACGCATTCAATCCGGCTTTGGTGCTGACCTGCACCCGCGAGGGTGAGCACCTGATGGTTCAGCTTACCGGTCAGCCGAAGTTCGAGATTTATCCTGAATCGGAGACGGAGTTCTTTCTCAAGGTGGTCGACTCGCAACTCTCGTTCGCGCGCGACGACGATGGCAAGATCACCCACGTCGTGCTGCACCAGGGCGGTCGCGACCAGGAGGCGAAGCGGGTCGAAGACGTCGAAAAAAAATAGGCGCGAATGAGCACGCTAATACGCAAACGTCGCCAAGAACGAGCTGCGCGTCTTGGGGTTCGACCAGGTTTGGCCAAGCCCGCGGCCCGAGTACCCGCCGTCGATGGTGAACGCCGGCTCGGAGTGTTCGACCTCCGCCAGCGGTGGGTAGAAGATCTCTTCGTTCGTGCAGCAACGGTCGCGAGCGACCAGGCGGCGAGTGACCAGGCGGGCTTCCTTGCCGGCCTCGAGGCTGCACTCCAAGTCGATGTGGTCGAACTTCATTTCGATCGGCAAGCTCGCGACGCGGACCACGTCGCCGGCAACATGAGCGGCGTGCCGCTTGACGAACGCGGTCAAGGCGGCGCGCTGCGAATCGGTCGCCCGCTCGTCGAGAAGGACCACCGAGCGGATCGGATCAGGCCGGACAACCACGTTCCCACCGAAGCCGAGCGTGTCGGCGGCGCGGACGACGAGCACCACGTTGAGACCGCTCAGGTCGACACCCTCGTGAGCTCCGGATTCGATGCTCCAGGCCATGATCGCCTGCTGCCCCGTCAGGCCCACCTGGGCGTTGGCAAAGCACGGGCCGGTGTAAACGTCGCAAGTGCGCGTTTCGAGGTAGTTTCCACTGATCTCATCGATTTGCTGAACGTCGGCCGCCAGGCGGCCGGTCAAAGTGAGCCCCACGGCGCAAAGCGCCACAACTGCCGCACAAAGGCTGATGCGACCGAACATGATTTCATCTCCCTCTCGATGGGTATTGGATATCACTGGTGGACCATAGTTGGATTTTAGCGACTATCGGGCATGGGGTCCAGTTTCTCGCCGTCCGGATGCGGCTTTCCGTCGCGAAAAGGCGAGGTATAATGCTAAGCGTGGGCTCAACATCGCTCGCGGCAATGATGAGCCCGCGGTCGTTTTCAACAAACCCAGGCTCCACAAATCCCTCGACAAGGCCCCGCGCCAACGAGCACCATGGGCATCAAGTTTACTTGCCCGCACTGTAAGAACGCGCTCAACGTCAAGTCGAACCTGGCGGGCAAACGCGGGCGCTGCCCCAAGTGCGACGCAAAGATCGACATTCCCGCGGAAGGCGGCGTGGCGGATGCAGCCATCGCACCTTCGGCCGGCGCCGCGCCGGTCGCGCGGACCGCGGCGTCGGCGACTTCACCTCAAACGGCCGCCGTGAAACTGGGCGCCGCGGCACTGGCCGCCGTGGCACCGGCCTCCGGTGCGAAGACGACCGTGTCTTTGTTGCACGAAGAGGCGACTTCCGCGGTCGTTCCAGCGGCGGCCGCCATGGCTGTCGCCGGGGCGGTTGGGCAAATCGCGCCCCCCGATCCGATCGATGAATCGCCCGATATGCAGTGGTACGTGATGCCGGCTGGCGCAAGCAGCCAATACGGCCCGGCCGCGGGCGATGCGTTCCGAAGCTGGATCAAAGAAGGCCGCGTCACCGCCGACTCGCTCGTTTGGCGTCAAGATTGGCCCGAATGGAAGCGCGCCGGAAGCGTGTTCCCGGAGCTTGACGCCGCCGCCGGCGCCGCTCCGTATGCGCCCGCCGTCGCCTCGGGATTTGCGATCCCCACCGCCGTCGGCGCCCTCCCAACGGCGACGGGAGTTTTGCCGATGGCCGGCACGGTACCTGTACCGGGGTTCGGTTTCCCAACCGCCGTTGGGGCACCCGGCGACTTGCCCGTCGCGGTTGCCGGCATTCCGGTGATTCCGCCGACGAGCGCCGCCAGCACGGTCCGCCGCACCCAGTACCGTCCGCGCTCGAATACCGGACCTGTCGCGGCGATCGTCGTGCTGGTGATCCTCATGATCCCGCTCTCGTATTTCGTGATCAAGGTCATCAGCGACCAATGGTCGCAGCCGCCCGCCGCCCCAGCGGCTGGTAAGGAGAGTCCAGACCAGTAGAATGGCGGCATTCACTCAAAGTGCCTCGGAGACGTTCCATGAAGAATCTTGCTTTTCCCGCGTTTTTTGTCGCCGTACTTTTCGCTCTGGCCTGCCCCGGCCCAGGATCGAGTGTCCGCGCCGACGATGAGGCGCCCGCCGATGACGATTTGAACTTCGATCTGGCCGATGGCCGGCTCCTGCTCGCGGCACCCGATGGCTGGCTGCGCAAGAAGCCGGCGAACAACATCATCGAGCACGAGTTTCAGGTGCCGGCCTCGGAAGGGGACGAGCGACCCGGCCGAATGACGGTGATGAGCGCCGGTGGCACGATCGGCGCCAACGTCGACCGCTGGATCGGGCAGTTTTCGCAGCCCGACGGTTCGAGCACCAAGGACAAAACCAAGCAGGAGAAGCTCTCCGTCGCCGGCCAGGAGATCACGTTGATCGACATTTCAGGCACATATGACGACCGCCCTCCCGCCGCTGGCGGCGGCGTGAAACGAGAAAACTATCGCTTGCTGGGTGCCATCGTCGCCACGAAGGACGGCAAGAAGAATACCGGGAATTATTACGTCAAGTTCGTCGGACCGAGCCAGACCGTCGAGGACCACGCCGAGGGGTTCAAGAAGATGTTAAAGGGTCTGAAGGCGGCAAAATGAAGATCCAACAGTTCCTCGACCATCACGGAGTCGCGAGCAATCCGTTCGCTGAGGAGGACGCGCAGACCGATCCGGTGTTCAAGGAACATTGCATCGCCAGCACGTACCATCCCACCTGGGACAAAGTCTACGGCGACCCGGCGGAGCCCGCCACATCGATCGTTTTTGGCGAAAAGGGTTCGGGCAAGACGGCGCTGCGATTGCAGATCGTGCGGCACCTGACCGAGTTCAACAGCACGCACCCGAACCAGCGCGTGTTCGTCATCGAGTACGACGATTTCAACCCGTTCCTCGACCGGTTTCGCGACAAGCTCAGCGCGCGCCGCCGCCGCCAGGACCAGGTGTTTCGAGAGTGGAAGCTATGGGACCATATGGACGCCATCCTCTCGTTGGGCGTCACGCGGCTGGTCGATCGCATTCTCGACGCGCCGCACGCCGGTCCGGCGCGGCCCTCCGACGTGGGACAGCTTGAAACACTGTTGCTCGACCGCCACCAGATGAGGGACCTACTGCTCTTGGCCGCCTGCTACGACCAGTCGTCGGCCGAGACCTTCCGCCAGCGCTGGCGCCGATTGCGCCGCAAGCTGCGGTTTTCGACCTGGCGCACGAAATGGCCGCAGGCCCTGGGCGTAACGAGCGTTGCGGGGGTGTTCGGCCTGATCGCCGCGCTGGGCAAGTGGGAGTGGCTGACGCAACCGTGGCCGTACCTGTTCGCCGCCGCCGGTTGGGTACCATGGATGGCCAAGGCTTGGAAGTGGCACTGGCGCGCACGCGGTATCACGCGCCAATTGCGGGTGGTGAACCACGAGGTGAACCCGCTGAGGCAGGTGCTGATGGACTTTTCCTCCGACGAGATCGCCAGCCAGCCGCTGCCGAACAAAGAGCGGACCGACGATCGCTTCGAGTTGCTGGTGAAGTTTCAGGGCGTGCTGCGCACGCTGGGTTTCGCGGGCATCGTGGTGCTCGTCGATCGGGTCGACGAGCCGCACCTGGTGAACGGCTCGCCGGAACAGATGCGGGCGCTATTGTGGCCGATGCTCGACAACAAGTTCCTCAAACATCCGGGCATCGGCTTCAAGCTCTTGTTGCCCATCGAGCTGTCGTACTTCATCGACCGCGAGGACCGCGATTTCTACCAGCGGGCCCGGCTCGACAAGCAGAACCTGGTCCCCTCGCTGAATTGGACGGGCGAGGCCTTGTACGACGTGGCCAATGCGCGGCTCAAGGCCTGCGCGGCCAACGGCCAAGCGCCGTCGCTCACGGCGCTGTTCGACGAATCGGTGAACGACCGCCGTTTGATCGACGCTCTGCGGACGCTGCGCGTGCCGCGGCACATGTTCAAGTTCCTGCATCGTCTTTTCGTCTCGCACGCCAACGCCCACACCGACGATCGGCCGGCGTGGAAGATATCGAGCGCCACATTGGAGTCGGTGCTCGCGCTCTATCAGCGCGACCAGGAGGCCTACGACCGCGGGCTGGGCGTGGCGTGATCTCGGAAGTCGAGTGGTTCGGATGCCATACTCGCGCGGTCGATGGTACAATGGGATTGATGAACGGCGCAGTCGGTCGCCGTGGCTGACGATTCACGAGCTTGTCGGTGGGGCGAAAGACCGTTTTATCCGGTGATGGCGTATGATTCGCGAGGACGACGCATGGGAGGATCAGCGATGGCCAAGACGATTCACGGCAAGATACACGGCAAGACCATTGAACTCGACGAAGACCTCGGCGTGGTC
>DATLQY010000466.1:0-7757 GCA_035534975.1 Pirellulales bacterium | reverse complement strand
TTCGCTGGCGGTGAACGGCCCCCAACGGGAGTCGTGGCTCCGTTGCCTGGCGCCGGCCGAAATACGCGCCAGGCTCGCCGCGACGGACTCGCGCGTGCTCAGCCGGCACGAGCCGATCAGCCTGGCCGGTTCGCGCGTACTGGCGCCCGACGCTTGGAAGTGGTTGATGTGCGGCTCGTTGGGGTTGCTCTTGGTGGAATTGGTATTTACGGGGATGACGAGCGGAAGCGGAGCGAAGCCGGGATGACGGGATGAGGATATAAGGGGATGAGGAGATAAGGGGATGGCGGAACTACTGGCGCGCTGGCGGGGGCTCGATTCGGCCGAGCGGATCGTGAGCGCTCAATGGTCGTTCGCGGCCGACTGGGCCGTCGACGAGCCGGGCCGGCTTGTTGCCGGGTGCCTGCTGCTCTCGGCCGCCGCATGGCTGTTCTACCTTCGATTTCAAACGCGCGGCCGTCGTGCCGCCAGGATTGCACTGGGAACGTGTCGGTGCGCGCTTTTGGTCTTGCTTCTTACGATTCTCGCCGAACCGGTTTTGAGGTTGTCGATCGCCGGCAACCGCCGGCCACTCGTCTGCTTGCTGTTCGACGGAAGTCAGAGCATGGCGATTGAAGATCAGCTTCCCGAGATCGAATTCGCACGGCTCAGCGTGGCGCTGGGAACCGAGCCGGCGCACCTGGCAAGAGACGAGGCCGCGGGGGAATCGGAAGGCGTAAACCGCGTCGCGAGGATCGATTGGTTGCGGGCATTGCTCACGAAACGAACCAACAACCTGGCGCGGCGATTGGAAGAGCGCTTCCGAGTCGAAGCTTACACCGTCTCAGGCGCGGATGGGGTCGACCCATTGCCGTCGCTACCCGATTCGGCGGAGGGCGACTTCGACGAGTGGGCCCGCGGTTTGACGACTGACGGCCCGGTGACGGCCTTGGGAACCGCGCTGGCCGATCTGTCCCGGCGCCCCGGCACGAGCGGGCTGGCCGCCGTGATCGTGTTCAGCGATTTCGACCAGAACTCGGGCCCGTCGGCGGTGGAAGCCGCGCGGCGGCTCGGCTCGCCCGTCTATACGGTCGGCGTCGGGCCGACGACGGCCGTCGATTTGAGCGTGGCATTGGAAACGAGGGCGCTCATGAAGAAAGCCGAACGCGAAACGCCCAGGGTCGTGCTCCATCAATCCGGCCTCGACGGGCAGACCGTCGAAGTGCGGCTCTCGGCTCGCCGACTTGGCCGCAGCGCCCTCGACCAGGACGAAGTCGCGATCGGCCGGCAAACGGCGTCGCTCGACGGGCCGACCACGCTGGTCGAATTCCCCTACGTTCCCAGCGAGGCCGGCCGATGGGTCCTTGCGGCCCATGCCGATCTCGTGGCGCAGTCGTCCCGCCCACCATTGACATCCGCGCCAGGGGAATCCAGCGGAGAGAACAACCGTGCCGAGCGCGAAATCAACGTCCGCGACGACTTCCTGCGGCTATTGTTCGTCGAGTACGAACCGACTTGGGAATGGCGGTTCATCAAGGAAGTGTTCCATCGAGATCCGTTAGTGGGGCCTGCCGGGTTTCGCACGTTCCTGCGCTCCGCCGACCCGCAGGTACGCCGCCCGGGCGGGCTGTTTCTTCCCTCGCTCACACCCCCTCGAAGCGACTTCTTCGCCAACGACGTGATCTTGCTCGGCGACATGCCGGGCGCGACTCTCAGCACGCGGTTCTGCGAGCTGGTCAAGGAATTCGTGGGCAAGTTCGGCGGCGGGCTGGTCGTCATTGCGGGGCCGAGATTTGGTCCAGGCCAGTTGGCCGACACGCCGCTGGCCGAATTGCTGCCCGTCGCCGTGGAGCCGGGGACGCAAGCGCACGGCGATCGGCAGTTCGAGCTGCGGCTCACACCCAATGCGGCGCAGATCGACTTCATGCGACTGGGCGATGACGCCGCCGAGAACGCCAAAGCCTGGCGGAACCTTGGCCCTTTGAATTGGTACCAGGGTGTGACTCGGGTGCTCGCCGGCACCGTGTTGGCCGAACATCCCAGCGACGTTTGCGCCGACGGTCGCACGCGCCAACCCCTGATCGCCATTCGCCGCTATGGCAATGGCGAGGTGGTTTACCTGGGATTCAACGAAACCTGGCGGCTGCGGCGCAAGTTCGGCGAGCGATATTATCGCCAGTTCTGGGGACAGATGATCCACCGGCTGGGATTGAGCCACGCCGTGGGGACGCGGAAGCGGTTCATCGTGCGGACCGATCGCCCCATTTACCAGACCGGCGAACGAGTGCTGCTCAGCATCGAGGCCTACGACGAAAACTTCGAGCCGCTGGCCACGGACCGCGAGGAATTTCGCGCCGTTTCGGCCGAATGGGTCGTGCCCGGCCGCACGCCGGCCGGCGACCGCGCGCGGCTGCTATCGATCGCCGCCGCGCGTCCGGGCGTCTTCGAAGCAACGCTTGTCGTCGAAGCAGCCGGGGAACACCGTATCCATGTCAAGGATCCGGTCACGGGCGAATATGTCGAAATCAATATCCAAGTCGCGTCGACGTCGCCCGAACGGCGGAGCGTCGTGCGAAACGTCGAATTGCAGGAAGATCTGGCGACGTCGACCGGAGGTAAGAGTTACGATCTGGTGAGTGCCGGCGAAATGGTCGATGACCTGCGGCCACCGGCCAGGCCCGACACGCGGCTGGAAGTGGTCCCGCTTTGGAATTCCTGGCCGGTGTTTTTCGCCGTCGTGGGACTGATGCTTTTCGAGTGGTGGGGACGGCGGAGGTGCAACCTTCCATGACGAGTTTGGCTCCATTGCACGCACGATTCACCGGGCTATTGCGGCGCCGTCGTTTGGCGAGGCTTGCCGCGGCCGCCGGCGCCGTCGCCCAGGTCGCGATCGTTTCGCTCTGGACGTGGTTCGTCGTCGACTGGTGGTTCGAATGGGGGCGCGTGCCGCGGCTGCTGGTGCTGTCGCTCGCGGCCGCCGCCGTGGTGTTCGCCAAGCGGCGTTTGGCGCGGGCATTTGCGACTCGGGAAACCGAGACCGACGTCGCGCTCTTGGTCGAACGGCGCCAGCGACTCGACAACGACCTGGTGGCGGCCCTTCAATTCGAGCCCGCATCGGCGGCAGCGTGGGGTTCGCGCCCGTTGGAGCTGGCGATCGTCGATTACGTCGGCCATTTCGCCGAGACGCTGCGAGTCGCCCCGGAGAGACCGCCGCGCCGGGTGGTGGCCGGCGGTTTAATGCTGGTCGTCATTGCATTCGCCAGCGCCGTCGGCGTTGCGGCGCACCCCCGTCACGCCGCCGCATTCGTCGATCGCCTGCTGCTCGGTACGTCGCACTATCCAAGACGCGCGCGGATCGTATCGATCGCGATCAACGGGAAGATCCTGTCTTCCGAATCGAACGCGATAACATGCGCCGCCGGCCAGGACGTGCGGTTTCTGGTCCGTTGCGACGGCGAGTTGCCTGTGTCGGGCCGGATCGTGTTGACCGCGGCGTCCGGCGAAACGACCACGATCGAATTGGTGGGCGGTGGCGTGGCGCCTGCGCGTGGCACGGAATTCAATCCGTCGTCCGGCGGCCAGTCCATACGGAGTGTGTCTGCTACCAAGGGACTCTACGTGGCGCGTCTGCCGAGGCTGGTCGATTCGCTCCACTGCGAGATCCATGTAGGCGACGCCGCGAAGGAACGAGCCCATCTTGTCGCGGTCCCGTCGCCGGTGCTTTCGCTGTCGTTGCGCACCTGTCCGCCGGAATACGCGGCGAGCGACGATTCCCTCGCTTTAGTGGGACCCGGCTCGACGCAAATCTCGGTGGTCGAAGGCTCCCGTGTCGATCTGGAAATCGTCTGCGAGAACAAGGAATTGGACCAGGCGACGCTGCAACTCGGGCGGCGGACGTTCAAGCTCCAGCCGGCCGATGGTTCGCGCCGCCGATGGTGGCTGGGCGTCGCCGGCACACCGCTTGAGCGCGTGACCGAAACATTGCGATTTTCGGTCCGCGCAACCGACGTCGACGGGCTGGAGTTGCCCGAACCGGTGGCCGGAATGATCGGGGTTTCGCTTGATCATCCCCCGCGCGTGACCGCCAGCGCGGTCACCCAAGACCTGTTGCCGACGGCCAGGCCCACGATTCACTACGCGGCACGCGACGATCATGGACTGGCCGGTCTTTGGATGCGGCGCGAGCTCCTGCACCCGGAAGAACCGGCGCGGGAAGAGTTGCTCGAAATCCCCGTCGAGCAGTCGCACCCCAAGGCGATCCAAGGTACGCTAACACTTGGGTTGGAGGCGTTGAGGCTCGTCAAAGGAGACCAGTTGCGAATCACGCTCGAAGCCACCGATGTCCGCGCTCGCGGCGAGGGAAAGCGCACCACGAGCGAGCCGCTCGTGCTGCGGGTGACCGACGCCCGCGGAGTGTTGGCCGCGATGACCGAAGACGGCGACCGCTCGACAGGCAATCCCTCGACAGGCAACCGAACGACAGTGGATTTCGACCGGATCATCGAGCAACAACTCGGCGCGGAGGGGGGGCCATGAGTCGGATCGTGCGGTCTGCCACGTCGTCGACGACAGTCAACGAAGCCACGGGCTTGTCCGTCCGTAGCGGAACTCGTGAGAGTTCCGATAAGTTCAGGACGCTCGGAATTCTTACGAATTCCGCTACGCATTGCGGTAGGGCCATCGCGATCGTCCTTTTTCTCCGCCTTCTCGCCTCACCGGCGTATGCCCAGCGTCTTGACTCCAACGTAACGCCGCACGGGCTGGCCGCCCGGGAGCATGCTCACCTTACGACACGCGAGTTGGTGATTTCGGTCCTCGACGTTCAGTTGCGACAGCTCCGAGAGAACGGCCTCGAATCGCTACCGCTCTACCACGACATGTCGGTGATGCACGACAACATCGACGGCCTGATCGAGGCCGAGATGCGTGAAGCGGTCGAAACACTGTGTACCGCGCAACAGGCCGCGCCAGCCGAACGCGAGCAAGCCTTCGCCGAGGCGAGGCGCCTGGTTCGGCAGTCGGTGTTCAATCTCGCTCTGGAGCGGCACGGGCTTGAACGCCGCTTGAAGATCGCCGGCCTGGTCGCGAAAATCCAGCGACTGATGAACACCTTGGAGAATTCAGCAGGTCGTCCGGAATTGGACGAGACGGCCGAACGGCGGCAGGCCGGCATGCGCCGATTGGGGTCACTGCTGGAAAGAGTCAAAGCAGCGGAGGCACTGGTTGTAGCGGACCGTGAAACGACCTTGGAGCGAGTCCGCGAAATCGCAGCGCGACAAGCGAAGCTCCGCGCCGACACGGCCGAAGGGGAATTGACCGACGCTTCGGCCGACGCGCTGGTCAAGCGGCAAACCGGAATCCACCAATCGTTGATCGAATTGGAGCGCCCGCTACGTCACAACCCGTCGGCCGAGGTGTTTTCGAAACAGGCCAACGACGCCGCCTTCGCGGCCAGTGGTCAGCTCTTCGAACTTGCCGGCGCCGAGGCCCTGGCGGAACAAGACAGAGTATCGGCGAACCTGGCGAAGATTGGCGAGCAACTCCTCACGGCGGCCAAGCTCGTGGTGGTCGACAAGAGTGCGGCGGATTACACCCAGTTGGCCGACGAGCTGTCGCGGATCGTCGCGGCACTGGGCCCTGAGGTTGAGTCCCTGGAGGGGCCGCCGGACGAGTTGTCGGAGGAGAGCCCAGCGGAGCGAACGACGCCAGGCGGAAACGCCCCTACAGCCGGCCGCATTCGCGACTTTTCGAGCGAACCTTGGTTCGTCAGACTGCCTGCCGAAGTGCGCGGCGCGATCCGCGCGCAAGCACGGCGGCCGGCCCCGCGCGGTTACGAAGAACGGCTGCGACGGTACTTCGAGGGACTTGAGTGATGTCACTGGATACGACCGAGTTGGCCGCTTCGGACGACGTGGGCGCTGTGCAGCGCGCCGAGCGCGTCTACAACCGCCTCCGCGACGAGTTGGCCAAGGTGATCGTCGGCCAGGACGAAGTGATCGAGCAGACGCTGGTCGCCATGTTCGCCCGCGGCCACGCCCTGCTCGAAGGGGTGCCGGGCCTGGCCAAAACGCTGTTGGTCAGCTCGCTGGCGCGGGCTTTGGATCTGAGCTTCAAGCGAATCCAATTCACGCCCGACCTGATGCCCAGCGACGTGACCGGCACCGACGTGATCCAGGAGAACCTCCGCACGGGTGAGCGGGAGTACAAGTTCCTGGCCGGGCCGCTTTTCGCCAACCTGATCCTGGCCGATGAAATCAATCGCACGCCGCCCAAGACCCAAGCCGCCATGCTCGAGGCGATGCAAGAGCGGCAAATCACCGCCGGCGGCAAGGCCCACTCACTGGCCGATCCGTTTTTCGTGCTCGCCACGCAAAACCCGTTGGAGCAGGAAGGAACGTACCCCTTGCCCGAGGCGCAGCTCGACCGCTTCCTGCTCTTCATTCGCCTCGGCTACCCGACGGCGGCCCATGAATGGGAACTTGCCCGGAGGATGACCTCGGGCACGCCGGGCAAGATCGAGCCGGTCGTTTCGGCGAGCGAGATCATCGAGTTCCAGCAACTCGTCGGCCGCGTGCCGGTGAGCGACCAGGTGCTGGGCTACGCCTGGGCTTTGGTTCGCGCCTCGCGTCCCGGCACGCCCGAGGCGCCGGAGTTCATCAATCAGTGGGTGAGTTGGGGGTCGGGGCCGCGGGGTCTGCTGGCGCTGGTTTCGTGCGCCAAGGCGCGGGCGATCCTCTACGGACGTTACCACGCCTCGATCGCGGATGTGCAAGCCGTGGTCAAGCCCGCCTTGCGTCACCGAATCGCGGGCAACTATCCCGCCCAGGCCGCCGGCGTCGGCGGCGACCGGTTGATTGAATTACTCCTTGAGTCCGTGCCCGAAGACAAGAGGTACGAGCGTCCGGCGGGTTAGCCAGTACCGGAGGAGGGACTTGAACCCTCACGACCTTGCGGTCACTGGATTTTGAATCCAGCGCGTCTGCCATTCCGCCACTCCGGCAAAACGGGCATGCAGTCAGGCGAGCAAGGCAGAATCCATCGCCCGTTGCAATGTACCGTCGACAAGCCTGGTGCCAAGTCGCTCCCAGCGTGCCGATTGAACAACTTGGGCCACGCTCGTCGTTCTGTCAAGGGCCGGCCCTGACGGGACCTGACGGGAAGTGTCCCAACAGTACACTGTTAGGACACTACCCTCTGACGTATCCGGTCATGATCATCATTCCCCTCACAATCGTCCCCACAGCGCCCCTGGCCGGCCCACGGAATCGTAAATTCCACCCCACCGCTAGTCTTCGCGCTAACCGAAAACTATCGCAAAACCTCTCATTTTGCCTGTACGTTAGATTTTAACACCCCAGGCCTCCGATGCTCAACTTGAGCGAATCATTAAACGCCCGGTCCGGCCGCCGGACGGGCTGGCAACGAATTCGGAGGTTCACGTGACGGTAAAGGTGAAAAAGACGAAGGCTGAGGTGGCACTCGAACGTCGAGCGAAGTCGATCGAACGCCGCAATACGGACCGCCGCGCCGCCGACCAGCCCGTCGCGGTCGAACGCCGGCAACTCGAACGCCGTGAGAAAGTCAACCGCCGCCGGCAAATCGACCCCACCACCTGTGAACGCGATTACTCGGTCGAGGAAGTCGAATTCATGAATGCGCTCGATGAGTACAAGCGCAAGAGCGGCCGCATGTTTCCCACGTGCAGCGAAATCCTCGAAGTGGTCCGCGGCCTGGGCTACGCCAGGCCGGGCGCCGTCGAGTCGATCACGGCAGGCTGA
>DATLQY010000465.1:0-2642 GCA_035534975.1 Pirellulales bacterium | reverse complement strand
TTCGCGGCGTAAGTGGCGGGGCGGTAGAGGTTGTAGGGGCGCAATCCGGGATAACCGGTCTGCTGGTATCCGCTGGAATATTGGTGACCGTCGTAAGTGGCGACAGCGGCGATTTGGTAGGGCTTCTCCTCGACGCTGCTGGGGGTCACCGAGAACGGCACGGTTGTGTCCTGGCCGCTCTTGGCTATCGTGAATGGCGCCGATTCGGGCTGCGAAGTCCACCCGACCGGTAAGTCGAGCTTGACCGTCCCCTTGGCAGCACCCAGGGCGTTGCTGTGAAGGACAAGAGTAAGCGAAAAGGATTTGGTTCCGATCGGCACGACGCCAGCGCGAGTGGGCAGCCAGAGCGATATGGCCGGAGCCACAACCAGCGGTTCGGCAACGCTGCCGTAGCCGGCTTGGCGCTGGGACGTTTGCGACACTTGGCCAATTTGCACCGGCACGCCATCATATTCGAACTCGATCCAGCCGGAAACGGGATAAGGCGCGAAGGGCAAATTCAGGTATTTGGGATCGTTGATCGTGTAGACGTTCTCGTAGAGGCTTTTGCGCGAGAAGTAGGGTTGGGTGGGTTGGGCGTTAGCGGGAACCTGGATGCGGAACCGCTCCGACGCCACTTGGTTGGCGTCGAGCGAAGTGGGCGCTTGTCCCTCCGGCGACGCGGTCCACAAGGATCCCGGGGTGTCGATCCAAACGCGCCGGACCCTCACGGGAAGCCCTCCCACATCGGCGCCGCGCACGCTGACGTAGATCGTTTGACCGGGAATCGCCACGCGCGGCGTGGGGGGAGCGCCGTAACCGCGGCCCGTTGACGGCGACGCCGAGGTGACCGAAGCGCGCACCGAAAGCCCGAGCGACTCGGCCAGGGCCGTGTTGAATTGGGCCCGCTTGACGTCCAATTCGTGCAGGACATTGTATTTGGCTTCAGGCGTGAGCGAACTCGATTGCACCCGCTGAATGAGGGCGAGGTTGGCCCTCGCCCCGGCCGCCAACTGGGGTGCGATCGCAGCGAGATGCTGATGGTCGAACTTTTGCATCGCCTGCTGGACGTCCTGGTTGATTTCCGCCAAGCCCGTCTTTAGGAAACCGTTGTCCTGTCCGCCGGCCAGGTCGGCGATGCCGGCCAGGGATATGTCGATGCCGGCGAACATCGAGTTGGCGCCGGCTGGAACCTGAACGCGCGAATTGAACAGGTGATAGGCAGCGTTCTGCGGGCCCGGCGGCGGAATCGTGGGACCGCCATCCTGCGATTTCTGTTCACCGAGGCCCTGCCGCGCGATCTGCGCGAATGAGCCGCCGAGCGTGGGATCGGGTTGGCCTTCGGGAACTGTGAGATCGGTGGAAAGCATGCCTTCGATCCACTTGCCGGTGGTGTAATTGAAGAAGCGCAGCGGATAGGTCTGGCCACTGGCGTAATCAAAGATTTTGCCGAAGCCCACCGCCCCCTCGTCGCCGAAACTGCCGGCGGCGCTATCCACGCGGGCGCGGCCGGGCACGCGGGCGTAGTCCTTGAGCGGAGTCCAAGGCTGCAGGCCATCGCGAATCTGATCGGGGAACATTTTCGGGTTGCCGGCATCGTTGAAGGCTTCCTGGGCCAGTTCGCCCGAGCTTTGATGGTGACCGTGACCGTCGGTGGGCCCACCGACGAAGACGGAAGTAACCACGAGCGGGCGAACCATGCGGATCACGCGGACGACTTGTGCCAGGGTGGCTTCGTGCCCCCATTTTTGCAGGGCTTCCGCTTTCGATTTGGAGAAGCCAAAGTCGATCACCGAAGTAAAATATTGCTGCGAGCCGTAATACTGGTCGGCCGCGAGCAACTCCTGACTGCGCACGAGGCCCAGAGCGTCGAAGAGGTCCGAACCCATGAGGTTCTGGCCCCCTTCGCCGCGGTTAAGCGTGAGCAGAGCGGCGCTGGCCCCCTGGCCACGGGATTCGTAAGCTATCAGGGAGCCATCCTCGTCGTCGGGATGAGCGTCGATCATGATCATGCTGGCGCGGGTGTGCAGTTTCAGAAGACTCTGCCAGAGCGCCGCCGCGCCGCGATCGATTGTGATCGGCCGCTCGCCCACTTCCGGCCGGACGCTCACCGCCGAGGGCGCTTGAGCGTCCAGCCGGGCGACCGTTCCGAGAAGCAGCACCAACGCGCAGGCCGGCACGGCAACGCGCACGAATCGCTGACTTTTCATTTTGTTCCTCCGACCCGAACTACGATATTTTTCAGCAAGAACAGCTCGAAGCCGACTTGCACGATGCGTGGTTGCCATGCCTGACTCCTTTTGCTAGGCGATGCGGGCCGCTTTTTGAGACAACGTGTGCCGACCCTAAATTCGAGCACCCTGCCGAACCTGAAGTTCAAATACTCCAGCTCCGGTCGTCTTGAGCTAGCGGTTAACTAAAGGTACTTTACAAAGCCAGCGGGACATCAAGTTCTGAAGGATTTTTTGGCAACGCCAGCGGAATGTGGGGGTTCTTTGGGCCAAAACAAACCCCGTTCAATGCCGAGTCGTACAGAAAAGAACCTGAGCGACTCGCGATCCGCATCTTGAACGGTGAGTAAGAGTTCGGCGATATTGCCGGGATGGCAAGGGCGAAGAGCGCATCGGCGGAGAGCAAGTGGCGCGGCATCACAAGCTTTGCAG
>DATLQY010000464.1:0-12858 GCA_035534975.1 Pirellulales bacterium | reverse complement strand
CTGCCCATCTACGACGCGGCTTTGGATCTCTGCGGACGACTGCACCGCGAACCACCTTGGATTCAGCGTTGGTGAACTCAGAAGTATGGCCATCCGAAAAAAGGGCACCAGAGGAGAGGCCACCGGTACTCCGTGTTGCGCAACAGGGGACTCTCCATTTGAATCAGTGCCGTCAAACGAGTTTCACAAATTTGGTTGCGGCCGAAGGCCGCGCTGGGTGATTCGTGGACCACTTACTCCGTGAACGGCGCCGGTCTGGAGTCTCCAAGGCGCGTCACAGCAGGTACTTCGCGGCATCGCTCATGTCTGTCCACGAATCACACGAATGACACGAATAAGAGCATTTCGCTGCTGGTTCCGTCGGTTGTCAAATCCCTTCACTTCCAGTCTTACACTCGATCCGCGTCATTGCAAGTGGAACGGCGTGGTCAAGGGCGCCGACGTCCTCTCGCAAATGGCCTAGAAGCCGACCACACTGACGGTGTGCGAATCCTCGAACGAGCCATTAAGGATCGCGATCCATCCGGTTGCCGCTCTGCGAGCGTGGAGACGTGTGAGAACTCTCCGCCTTTCTGGCGATGCCCCGTGCAGGCAACAGCCGCACGGATTTCCCGTGCGCGTCAAGTCGCTTGCCCACCTCTTTTCGCCTGATCCGCCGGTGCGGCAACGCATCCGTTGCCGTACCGCAAAACTGGGCACGCGCAAAAAGAGGTCGCCGCTCACATCGGAACGGCGGCCTCTAAGCTTGCAGACCAAAAGCAATCAATTCGAGCCTTTGTCGCCATCCATCTCGCCGCCGGTCATCTTGCTGCTGCCCATCTTGCCACCGGTCATCTTCGCGTCGGTCATCTTGCCACCAGTCATCTTGCCACCGGACATCTTGTCGCCGCCCATCTTGGCGTCGGCCATCTCGCCGCCATCCATCATATCGCCGGTCATCTTGTCGCCTGCCATCTTGCCTGCCATCGTGTCACCGCCCATTTTGTTTTGTTTCATGTCGGTCTTCGAGCTGCAACCGAAAACGAACAGGGCCAACGAGAGTGGCGTGACGAACGGCAGCCAGCGAGTCAACAACGACGCCGTAGCGCTTGAACAACGAAACATTCCATCCTCCAGATTCAATTGAGTTTCAGGTATTTCCCGCAAGGGCGCGTTGCATGGTCCGCAACCCTGCACACCCTTCTTGGATGCCGTTCATCGCCGATGGTTACACGAAATGCAACGGCGAACCGTCATGGTTGCTGACAATCGCGGCGAGCAGTGGCTATAATTTCGCTCGGACGCCGTGCGGGCCAGGCCGCCGATCCGCAGACGGGCGGTTAATCGACGGTTGAGGATTCGGTGGGGCCGGCGGCCGTTCGCGGCGAAAGAAGTGTGGCATGCATTTCAGACCAACACCAACCCCCTCCGACGCGCCGCTTGAAACGGATTTCGAAATGCAAGCCGCCGGCCGCGAGGAAATCGCAGCGCTGCGTTCGATCGTGGAAGGGACGGTCCAGAACACCGGCGCCGAGTTTTTTCAGTCGCTGGTCCGCCACCTGGCCGCCGCGCTGCACGTCTCGTTTGCTTTTGTCGCGGAGTTTACCACCGTCAATACGCGTGTCCGAACCTTGGCCTACTGGGCCCGCGACCGAATCGCAGACAATGTCGAATTCGACCTGGATGGCACGCCGTGCCAGGAGGTCGTCCGTGGGGAGTTGTGCCACCACCCGTCGGGCGTGCGCGAGAAATTTCCGCGCGACCAAGAGCTGATCGACTTGGGGGTCGAAAGCTATTTGGGAGTGCCGCTCAAAGACCCCGCAGGACGGATCCGGGGACACCTCGCCGTCTTCGACGAACGGCCGATGAGCCCCGAACCGCGCCGGTTGTTCATTTTTCGCATCTTCGCGGCGAGGGCCGCCGCCGAGTTGGCGAGGCTGCGGCTCGAACGGCGCCTGGGCGACAGCGAGCAACGCTACCGCGACTTGTACGACGAAGCCCCCATCGCTTACGTCAAAGAAGATCTGGAGTCGCGATTCATCAGCGCCAACCGCGCCGCGATGCGAATTCTGGGCATCAAGCCCGACGAAGTCGCCGGCGCCATGGGCATGTCATTCGTCCCCGACACGCCCGACGCGCAACGACGCGTCAAGGAGGCCTTTGCCTCGATTGGCCGCGGCACCGACACCAGCGGCGTCGTGCTCGAGCTGCGCCGCAGAGACAACGGCAAGCCGATCTGGATTCAGTGGTGGTCCAATCCGGAGCCTGGCGGCCAGTACACGCGCACCATGTTCGTCGACATCACCGAACACGTGCTGATGGAGCAGGAAAAGGCGCGGCTCACCGCCCAGAACATCTACCTCCAGGAAGAAATCAAGTCGGTCCACAACTTCGACGAGATCATCGGGCAAAGTCGCGCGCTGACCTCGGTGCTGGATAACGTCGCCCGTGTGGCGCCCACCGACGCCTCAGTGTTGATTACCGGCGAGACCGGCACCGGTAAGGAGCTCGTCGCGCGCGCCATTCACTCGCACAGTCATCGCAAGGACAAACCGCTGATCAAGATCAATTGCGCCGCGCTGCCGGCGGGGCTGGTGGAAAGCGAGTTGTTCGGCCATGAAAAAGGCGCCTTTACCGGCGCCATCGCCAGGCGGGTGGGCCGGTTCGAACTGGCGTCGGGCGGCACGATTTTCCTGGATGAGATCGGTGACATCCCGGCGGAAGCCCAGGCCAAGCTGCTACGGGTCTTGCAAGAGCGGGAGTTCGAGCGCGTGGGGGGGGGCGTGCCGATCCAGGTTGACGTGCGCGTCATCGCAGCCACCAACCGCGACCTGGCGAAGGCAGTCCGCGAAAAGACGTTCCGCGAAGACCTGTACTATCGACTTAACGTTTTTCCGATCCGATTGCCTCCGCTGCGCGAGCGGCGCGACGACATCCCGCTCTTGGTCCACTTCCTGGTCAACAAGTTCATGCTCCGGATCGGCAAGCGAATCGAAACCATCAGCGGCGACGCCATCGAGCGGCTGGCCGGCTATTCCTGGCCCGGCAACGTTCGAGAGCTGGAGAATATCATCGAGCGGGCGGTGATCTTGGCGCCCCAAAGCACGCTGGAAATTCCCCCGGAAGTTCTGGGCCTGTCGGTTTCCAGTCCGGTCGCCGACAGACCCTCTCTCGATCTGCAATCCGTCGAGCGAGAACATATTCTGCGGATTCTTGCGCAGACTAGTTGGATTGTCGAGGGTGCATCGGGCGCCGCAAAAATCCTCGGTCTGCATCCCAACACACTGCGCAGCCGCCTCAAAAAGCTGGGCATCGAACGGCCGGCCCACGAAGCTTCGTAGTGGCTCCGATATTTCGTGGGTAGCGCGGGCCTCTGTGGCGCGAGTCGGGCCGGCGCGGGATTCTTGGCCGCGCCCTAAAGCACAGGCTTGCAAAGCGTTGCGTCATGCCGCTCGCTTGAAACGGCCGTTCGGCACAGGGTTCGCATTAAGTTCGAACATGCATGAGTCCGGCCTTCCTCGCGCCGTGGGTTAGTGTGGGACCATGATTCAACCGTCAAATGATGCGAGCGAAACGACCGCCGTGCTCAGGATCACGCAGACCACCACGAACGGTGAAATCCGTACGGTCAGACTCGAGGGCAAGCTGTTGGCTCCCTGGATGAATGAGGTCCTTGCCGCCTGTGGCGACTTTCGCTCCCCCTTGCGCGTCACGCGGCTCGACCTCTCGGAAGTTGACTTCGTCGATTCCGACGGCGTCCGGTTTCTCCACGATCTGATCCGCGAAGGGGTCGAAATCGCGGCGTGTTCCGCGTTCGTCTCCGAACTCTTGCATTTGAAAGGCCCATGATCAAAACGCGTCTACACCGGGCGCGGCAAGCTCTGCGCGCCCAGTTGGAACCGATTTTTCGACACGAGCCATCCATGAGAGGCTGACCGAGCGATTGTGCCCTCGAAGGAGGTTTGAAGTGGAAAGCATCTCAAACATTCCAGAACGCGAAATCACGCCGCCCGGCTTGTACTTCAATCGACGCAGCCTGCTGCGCGCTGGCCTGGCGGCGGGCAGCGCCTTCGCTTCGGCGTCGGCCTATCGCTGGTTCAATCCGACCATGGTCGTCGATGTCGGGGCTTCCGCACTCGTTCAGGTCGAGGCGTCGAACAAAAGCGACGCGGAGTTGATCGATCGGGGTTGGCGCGTGAAAGAGGAATTGACTCCCGAACGCAGCATCCTGAGCTACAACAATTTCTACGAGTTCACGACCCGGAAAGAGGGTGTCGCCGCGGCGGCTGCGAACTTCCAAACCGACGGCTGGCAATTGGTCGTCGATGGGATGGTCCACAAACCGCGGACATTCACGGTCGACGATCTGCACGCCGTCAGCCCTCCGCAGGAACGCGTCTATCGGATGCGGTGCGTCGAAGCCTGGTCGATGGTCATACCCTGGGTCGGCGTTCCGCTCGCTCATCTGCTGGAAACCGTCGAACCGATGGCCAATGCCAAGTACGTCGCCTTCGAAACGCTGCTCGATCCAACAAGAATGCCCGGCCAACGAACCGACGTCCTGGAATGGCCTTATATCGAGGGCCTGCGAATCGACGAAGCGATGCACCCTTTGACCATGCTGGCCACCGGGCTCTACGGTAAGACACTGCCACCTCAGGACGGCGCCCCGGTCCGGCTGGTAGTTCCCTGGAAATATGGGTTCAAGGGCATCAAGTCGATCGTTCGGATCAGTCTGGTGGTGGACCAGCCGAAAACCAGTTGGAATCGCTACGCCCCGAGAGAATACGGCTTCTACGCGAACGTCAATCCGACCGTCGATCACCCACGGTGGAGTCAGGCAACCGAGCAGCGCATCGGTGAGTCGGGCCGCCGAGAAACCTTGATGTTCAATGGATACGAGCCGCAAGTCACCGAACTGTATTCCGGCGTGGACTTGCGGCGAAATTTCTGAGCGGCGCAACTCACTTCGCCCTCCTAACTCGTCGAGTCATCGCAGGCAACATGAATCAGCTATCGTTTTATCGAGCCTTGGTCGTTCTGAACGGGGCCGTTCCGCTGTTGATGCTGGTCTGGGACGCCTACCGCGGGCAGCTCGGAGCGAATTCCGTCAACAACGCTCTGCACATTACGGGCATCCTCTCCCTGGTGTTCTTGTTTTTGTCGTTGCTCATGACTCCCCTGAGGTGGGTCACTCATTGGGGCGGCTGGATCGCCTTTCGGCGCGCCTTGGGCTTGTACGGGTTCTTCTACTCGATCGTACACCTCGCGATCTACGTCGGCTTCGACCGGGGACTCAGTCTCTCGAGTACATTTCATGAAATCTGGATGCGGCGTTTTCTGCAGCTTGGCGTCGCGGCCGTGCTGCTGATGGTGCCGCTGGCAGTGACGTCGACCCATTCGATGGTTCGAAAAATGGGTCCCAAGCGTTGGAAACTCCTCCATCGTGGGGCCTACCTGGTGGCGGTGCTTGGGGTGGTGCACTACTACATGTTGGTCAAATCCGACGTGCGACAACCGCTCGCGTTCGCCGGCGTCCTCGCGTTCCTGCTCGGCGCTCGCTTCGCACGGCATTACTTCGATCTTTTGCGCGCTGGCGGGAAGAATGGGCAGGCCCCGGCGAACGTCATGCCGGCCGCGCCGGCGAACGCGATAGAAGCAAGTTCCGCCGCTCTCGAAAAGCTCCGTCAACGTTGGACCGGCGATTTAAAGGTCGCGGCGATTTTTCAGGAGACGGCCGACGTCAAGACGTTGCGCCTGACGGCGCCGGACGGTGGCGACTTGCCATTTGCGTACTTGCCCGGCCAATTTCTGAACGTTCAACTGACGATTGACGGCAAACGCGTGAATCGGTCGTACACGATTGCCTCATCACCGACTCGCCCAGGCGCTTGCGAGCTGTCGATCAAACGCGAACCGCAAGGTCTCGCCTCGCGATTCATCCACGGTCAACTGGAAGTCGGAGATCTGCTGATGGTCTCAGGTCCCGCCGGGAAGTTCGTCTTTACGGGCCATGAAGCAGACGGCGTCGTACTGATTGCGGGCGGCGTCGGCATCACACCGATGATGTCGATGGTTCGGTACCTGACCGACCGAGCATGGCTTGGCGAGATTTATTTTCTGATCGTCGCGAAGAGTGAGCAAGATCTCATCTTTCATGACGAGCTCCAGTGGTTGAAAGCCCGGCACGCTCGTTTACATGTCTGCGCAACGTTGACTCGCTGCGACCCAGCCAGTACATGGAACGGCGATCGCGGACGGCCCACCGAGTCGTTGCTCAAGCGGTTCGTGCCGGAGCTGCCGCGACTGCCGGTCTATCTGTGTGGCCCAAACGAGATGATGGAGGCGACGCGTGAGCTGCTCTTGGGACTAGGTGTCGCGGGATCGCAGATCAAGACCGAAGCGTTTGCCTCGCGCAAGGCCGGAAAACCGTCGACGAACGGGACGCCCAAGCCCTCGAATAGCGATCTGAAGCTGGAAGATCCGCCTGGCGCTCGTTCATTGTCGAAGAGCGTGAAAGCCGGTAGAATCGTTGCTTTCACTCGCTCGAACCTTCGAGCGGAAGTGACCGCTGAGACATCGGTGCTGGAGGCCGCTGAGGCTTCGTCGATCGAGCTGCCCAATGAATGCCGTTCGGGCGTCTGCGGACAATGCAAGACGCGATTGATCGAAGGGACTGTAACCATGGAATGTGAAGAGGCGCTGAGCTCGTCGGAAAAAGCGGACGGATGGATTCTCGCGTGCCAGGCTCGTCCACAATCGAACATCGTCGTCCAGGCGTAATATGCCCGGCTCACCGCACTTCGCAATCGCGCTTCACGGTCGCTGGCGAGAAGTTGCGTCGCCAATTGAAGAAACTCGTCGCTCTCTATCGATTCTTCCGGGTTGCGTATCAATCGGGCAGGAACGAGAGACAGAAGTAGTGCGCGACAGGGCCCGAAAGCTCCGCGCACCGCTCGAACCACATGCGGTCATGGGCGACAAGCTCCTCGACGGTAGCGGTTGCTGTGACATTGACCTCGAAATAGACTTCGTCCGGAAATTCCAGATCGTGAACGACGCGAACCTCAATTTCGCCGGGAAACAATTCCCTGGTAGCCGCCAGCAACCGATTCAGTTCCGTCTCGACCCCGAGTTTTTTCGCGACGTCGGCAACGTCGTGCGACTCATCCGCTGCCAACTTGGGGCGTTGACGCACCCAATCGGTTTCCAGGTTTCTCGCAATCGAGGACATGCGGTCATCTCCTCATTTCATGTCGACTGAGATCGTAAAGTAATTGGCGTTCTTGCCCGCGATCCGCGTCGACTCACGATACCATTCGTCGATGTGTGCCATGACATCGGTATCAGTGCGACGGGCAAACACATTGAAAACCAAGAACACCAACTCCTCGATTTCGGCATCCCACATCGCTTCGACCTTGACGGGTCCCGGAAACAAAGCTTCGCTCGCGGCCACGATTCGCGCCAACTCATCCACGACGCCAAGCTGCCGCGCCACGAACGCGACGTCCTCCGATTTCTCCCGTCTCGTGCCGCATTCCGCACGCGGCTCGTGGTCCAGTTTTCTCGTGGGCGACGCCACTTCAGAACCTTTCGCTGCTGGTTGCCCCCGTTGTCAAATCCCTTTACCTCCAGTGTTACCCTCGATCAGCGTCATTGCAAGTGGAACGGCGTGGTCACGGGCGCCGACATCGACCCAAACGGTCAGTTTTAGACGGTGCTCCCATGACCTAAACCAGGTACGGCCGCAAAGTCATGGTTGGGCAGAACTTGCGTCATCCATCCGTCGCCGCAAGCCTGTGTCCCAGCCAAAGTGGGTTGACGGCCTTCAATAGATTGGCAAGACTCAACTAGGCGCCAACTGAAGGAAGCGGCCATGCCAAGCAATCGCTCGTCGAGCACCGACGTCTCACAGCTTTACTATCAATGGCTCGGCATCCCGGTTCTTGAGCAGCCCGCCAACCATTATCGTCTCTTGGGATTGGCACTCTTCGAGCACAATCCCAACGTCATCGAGTCAGCGGCTGATCGGCAGATGATGCACGTGCGATCGTATGCGTCTGGTCCGCATTCGCTTGAATCACAACAAATTCTGAACGAGCTTTCGACGGCCAAGCTGGCGTTACTCAACGAAAAGCGTAAGGCGGAATATGATGCCGGCCTTCGATCGCGATTGGCGGGAACGCCGATGGGCGGCGTCCCGTTAGCGCAGGTTCCCGCCCCAGTGATTGCGGTTCGACCAGCTGAGCCACGAAAGCGGCCATCGCCAAAGCGAATCGCTCAACCGCAAGCCGAAGCGCCACGTAAGTCTGCCTTGCAGACCTTGGTGTGGGGCGGTGTGGCCATCGTTGCCCTGGTGCTCGTCCTAATGTTCCTGACCCATGTGGCGAGCCTCGCGATTACCGCCTGGAGTGATTCAGGGAAAAAGACCGCGCTCTCGAAGGCCGAGCCACCACGGTCAAATACGCCGCCCGCCGCGTCCACGAATGGTGACAGCCATTCGTCGGCCAAGCCGTCCCCACCTCCGGCCGCTGATGTACGCGCTCCACCACCGGCCACTCCCTCACCGCCCAACCGTCCTGAGTCGGCCGTCGTCCCCTTCGACGCCGCTCAGGCAAAGCAATTCCAAGAAGCCTGGGCGATGCATCTGGGTCATCGAGTTATTGAAACAAATTCGATCGGAATGAAACTCGTCCTGATCCCGCCCGGCAAGTTCATGATGGGCACGGCTACCGGGGGCGGAGACGACGAAAAGCCAGCCCACGAGGTGACGCTGACCAAGGTGTTTTACCTGGGCGACCGCGAGGTGACGGTCGAGCAGTTCCAATGTTTCATCGACGACGCGACGTATCCGCCGGAGGAAAAGCCTCAGGGATGGCCAGGCGCAAACAACTTATTTAGCCCAACACCCGATTGCCCCATGAACAACGTGGGTTGGTTCGACGCAGTGTTGTACTGCAATTGGCTGAGCTCGCGTGAGGGAAGGAAACCTTGTTACGAGCGGACTGGTGAGAATGAGAAGATCAAGGACTATCAGAACATCGAGCACGAGTGCGACGTCTGGCGCTGTGACTTCGTAGCCGACGGCTACAGGCTTCCGACCGAGGCCGAATGGGAGTACGCGTGCCGCGCGGGAGGTTCAGGTGCATTCTTTTTTGATGACGACGAATCCCGGCTCCCACAATTCGCCTCGTTCATCGCGAACGCCAAGGATCGGACTTGGCCGGCGGGGACGAGGCTTGCTAATGCCTGGGGATTGTTAGACATGCCCGGGAACGTCTGGGAATGGTGCTGGGACTGGCTGGCGCCATACGGTGCCGGACCCAACAATGATCCAGTCGGGCCCGCCGCCGGGGCCGGTCGTGTGATTCGCGGTGGCGCGTTCGGCGCCTACGCATCCCGCTGTCGATCCGCCTACCGCTATGGCGACCCGCCAGTGTACTGCGACTTCACTTACGGGTTTCGGGTGTGCTGTGGCGATCCTGCCGTGAAGCCGTCCCCACCTGCGGTCCCTGCTTTACCCGCTCCAGCACCGACCACTTCCTCACCGCCCAACCCTCCTCAATCGGCCGTCGTTCCTTTCGACGCCACTCAGGCAAAGCAATTCCAAGAAGCCTGGGCGAAGCATCTGGGCCATCGAGTTGTTGAAACCAACTCGATCGGAATGAAACTCGTCCTGATCCCGTCCGGCAACTTCATGATGGGCACGGTTACCGGCGGCGGAGACGACGAGAAGCCAGCCCACGAGGTGACGCTGAGCCGACCCTATTTCCTGGGCGACCGCGAGGTGACGGTCGAGCAATTCCAGCGTTGCGTTAACGATGCGCAGTACTTTGCCTCCGAACAGCCCTTTGTGTGGCCAGGCGCAAACGAGGAGCTCACTCCCACGGCGGATTGCCCGGCACTAAAGGTGAACTGGTTCGACGCGGTCCTGTTTTGCAACTGGCTCAGCGCCAAGGAGGGCCGCAAGCCCGCCTACGAGCGGACGGGCGAGAAGGAGAAGCTCAAGGACCACACGGGCGAGTTTGAATACGAGGCCGACGTCTGGCGCTGCGAGTTCGCGGCCGATGGTTACCGGCTTCCGACCGAGGCCGAATGGGAGTACACCTGCCGCGCTGGAAGTTCCGGCGCGTTTTGCTTTGGCAACGACGAAGCTGGATTGCCTCCGTACGGCTCGTTCGCTGGTAGCGCGAATGGTAGGACTTGGCCGGCCGCGACGAGACTGGCCACTGGCCAACGCCTGGGGAGTGTTCGACATGCACGGAAACGCCTGGGAGTGGTGCTGGGATTGGCACGCTCCGTATGGCGCAATACCGCTCAACGATCCGACCGGGCCCGCCACCCCCCCGGCAGCTTTGGCATTGAAGCGGGTGATTGTTAAGGGTCGCGATCCAGCCGGTTCATCCGCAGCGCATCTTGCAGTTGCTCGACGAACATCCGTCGCAGTTCGATCGGCCGTACGACCTCGACGAAGCCGGCCCAACCCAACAGCCACCAGATGATCTCGTCGAGCCCGGCCACGCGAAATGTCAACGTCGCGCCGCCGTCGCGGTGCCGCTGGACCCGTTGCGTCGCGTGCCAACGGGTCTCGCACACCTGCACCGCCGCCTCGCGCGAGAAACTCAATTCGACGTCGTACGTCGTTTGGCCCGGATATACACTCCAGGCGTCGCCGAAGTACGCCGCCAGGTCGAAGTCGGTCGGAACTTCGGCTGGGCCGTCGAGCAGTCGCAACGACTTGAACCGCGCCACACGCAAGGTCAGCACGCCGTTGCACGTCTCGCGCCGCCCGATCAGATACCAAGCCTGGCCGGCCAGGCAAAGCCGGTACGGGTGCAACGTTGCCGTCCATGCCTTGGTGGAGTACGGGCTACGGTAGGTTCCCTTGAGTTGCTTGCCGGCGACGAGGGCCTGCTGGATGGTGCGGAGCGTCTCAGCGTGCGCGCAATGGTCGACGAGCTTCAAACCGAGCACGGCGATCACATCGCCCGCCAGGGCCAGGAGCCGCGCTCTTTCCTTGTCGCCGGCGGCCAGCTTGTGCGTCGTCGCCGCGGCGCCCGGCCCGAGTTGCAACTCCGGCACACGGCTCACGGCCGTGGCCGCCGCCTGACCCAGCAGCTCATCGCGCGTCAGGTCGAGGGCTGGAAATCGGAAGTCGGACAACAGGCAATATCGCTGCGCGTGGCGGTCGAACGTCAAAGGGATGCCGGCCAGCCGCAGCACGTCGAGATAGCGGTAAACTTCGCGCTCGCTGCATTCGAGTTCCGCGGCGAGGGTCTGCACGGTCCAGCTTCCGCGGCCTTGGAGCCGTTCGATGAGCTTGAGCACGCGCACGAGGCGGTCGGCTTGCCGCGTTCGCCGTTGCGACTCGCTTCGCTTTCGGCTGAAGGTGATCGTTTGTTTGGCCATACGGCCAGTTTAGCAGCACTGCCCCACGTTCGGCAGTCGCGACTGTTAGGCTTGCTTGAGTCGTGACACTTTCCGTTGCCTATACTGCACTCGCTCAGAAATGAGACAATTCGGCTCCGACCCCCGCCAGCTTGCCTGGCGGGTGAAGAAGATGGCGTGCTACTCCCGCGCCGCCCCCAGGATCCTTTCTGACCCGTGGCCCGAAGCCGCCTTCGGCGGCTTCGGGCCACGGGAAACGGGGAGGAGGGATCTTTCGTGGGCGCCTGCTAGCACGCCATCTTCTTCACCACCCGCACACGGCGGGATGGGGTCTGTGCCAGAAAGCAAATGTATCATCGCCGGCCGCGCGCAGTACAAATCGCGAGATCAAATTCGAGGAGCTTGTCTATGTCAGAGTGGTTCGAGGTCCCTTTCTCGCCGCGGCACCTACCTCTTCGCCCAGTCTGCTCCGTGTGCCGCAAAGAGCTCGAATTGGCGCAACCCAGGTTGGACGGAGATGATTCACCGATCCCGTTGCAGTGCCCTGATCACCCGGACGCTGCGCAGCAGTATCGCGGTGAAACTCGGCCGATCCCGGGCACTTGTCTGATTAACCGTTAGCTGGCGCTGTGGGTGCCCGGGGGCCGCGGTCAGCCACCCAGCCAAGCCCCGCGCAAGGTTCAGCAGCACTGCCCCACGTTCGACAGTCACGCCTGATACCCTTGCCTGGACAGGTGGGCACGATGGTGCCGAACGCCAATTTGTCGGAGCGATGGAAGATGCGAAAGGACCTGCGAACGCGAATCTTCGAACGGGACGGCGACGTCGGCATTTTCATGTACGAACGCGTCGTCTTGCCGTTGCAAACGGATGAAATCGACGTTGAGGATGCCATTCAGTTGATCATGGAGTTCGCGCGCGGCGGTTTTTCATTGGTGGCTGAGCATGGCCTAAAGCGGTTGGCCGTCGCACTCGCCCGAATCCACAATCATAATGTCTTGGTGGTGCCACCTGACGTGCCTGCCGACCAAATCGCCGATCGTTACGGGGGCCAAGGCGTTTTCATCACCAGGTCGCCCGCCGAGGGGACGAAGTCCAGAATGCGGCGGGGAGGACGGTCAGCCCCCTTTCGATTCCCGATGGTGCCTTTGCCCTTCCACTTTGGTATGATCTTCGTGCCCGACGTATCGGGGCACCGCGCGAAGCAGGTCGCGAAGATCATCGACGACCTGCTGATGACTTGGAGAAGCAAGCACCCGGCGGAGCCGGTGAAAGTGAGGATCACCGATGACTTGAAAGCGCGGGTCTATAAGTGACACGCTCATCGAATCGTTCGTTGAAGAGATTTAATGCGCGGACGACGGGACGCGAATCGCTTACTCGCCACATCAATTTTGAGGAGATTGTCCATGTCAGAGTCGTTCGAGGCACTTGCCTCGCCGCGGCAACCAGCGTTTCGCCCGGTCTGTTCCGTGTGCCACGAGGAGC